>NZ_CBFFRK010000003.1:0-94234 GCF_965644245.1 Erwinia sp. V71 | reverse complement strand
CAAACGGCCTGTTACGGCAGTTTATCCCGAAGGGAACTGACCTGCGGACAGTGTCAGAAGAAGACTTACAGCACTACCAGGGGGCGCTGAACAGCAGGCCACGCAAGTGTCTCGGATTCAGGCAACCGTCTGTGGTGTTTGCAGAGCTAAGATTGGCGGCTTAGCGTTGCACTTCGGAGTTGAATCCGCCGAACGAATGATGATGAAATAAAAGACCTGTAACCCTTTACACTGGACATAAAAAAACCCGCCGTAGCGGGTTTTTTGCAACCGACCTGAATTACAGGTTAGCGGCGTTTTCTGACAGGTATTTAGCCACGCCTTCCGGAGACGCGCCCATACCTTCTTTACCTTTTTCCCACTGTGCCGGGCACACTTCGCCGTGCTCTTCGTGGAACTGCAGCGCGTCAACAGTACGCAGCATTTCGTCGATGTTACGACCCAGTGGCAGATCGTTCACCACCTGGTGACGAACCACACCGTCTTTGTCGATCAGGAATGAGCCGCGCAGCGCAACGCCTGCGTCCGGATGCTCGATACCGTAAGCTTTCTGGATTTCACGTTTGATGTCAGCAACCATCGCGTACTGCACTTTGCCGATGCCGCCGTTCTCAACCGGAGTGTTACGCCATGCGTTGTGTACGAACTCGGAGTCAAAAGACACACCAACAACTTCCACACCACGTTTCTGAAACTCAGCATAACGCTTGTCGAAAGCGATCAGCTCAGACGGACAAACAAAAGTGAAGTCCATTGGCCAGAAGAACAGAACGGTAGCTTTACCCGCAGTGTGTTTTTTGAAGTTGAAGTTCTCAACGATTTCACCGTTGCCCAGCACAGCTGCGGCAGTAAAATCAGGGGCTTGACGAGTTACCAGGACCATGCTCACTCCTGTAAATAAAATAAGGGTTAATAAAGAAATAACGCCTGCAAGTATAGAGGTTTCGCCGGGAGGGAAACCAATGCATAGCGCCGATTAATCAGATAGGCTACACCTATCGAAATAAGAAAATAATAAAGATACGCTCATACAATAACCCTTTTTGCGAAAAGGGCAAGCACCCGCTGAGACGGGCAGCCATTACAGCTGCTGCTGTGTCGCCTGCGCCATCATGCGTGGGTAAAACTGCCAGAACAGTGCGTCAAACTCATGATAATGCGTGATGAAATCCTGATAGGAGTCACGTAGCGCCGCGAGACGTGGACGCCGCGCGGCCATCCCGCGCAGCACTTTCTCGAGATATTCCGCTTCGGCGTAGTTCTCCATCCAGCGCTCAGACCATAAGTAATAGTTAAGATTCTGGAATCTGTCGGGCGTGCAGGCTAATTCGGGTTCGATCACAGAATGTGCATGAGCCAGAAAAACTGGCAGGGAAATTTCCGGCTGTATTTTCAGCCAGTTACGAGAAAGGAAATGATCCCAAATGACATCCAGTGTAATGGGCGCGACACGGGCGGTTTCCGGGCGGAAAAACTGACGCGCAGCGCGCACTTCCGGCAGGGAGTCGGTCATTACGTCAATACGCCGGTGCAGCATAATGCCGTCCGCCACCGCAGCAGGCCATTGCTCATGTGGATTACCGCGGACGAAATCCGCCATCAGGTTGCCCAGCAGTGAGCTGTCTGCCAGCGAGGCGAGATGTAAGTGTGCGAGAAAGTTCATGGCGCGCAGTATACCCCTTTCATGCACGGAGTGGCAGCGTTGCCAGCGAGCGCATGATTGTCCTGCAGCGAATCAGTGGCTGTGTCACATTGGTTAAGACATCAATGGTTCAGAATTGAGGGCATTTGGGCTAGACTATGCCGCCTGTTTCACACCTGAAGATGTTTACCCATGCGCGTTGCCGATTTTTCGTTTGAGTTACCTGAGTCTTTGATCGCCCACTACCCGCAGCCACAGCGCAGCGGATGCCGTTTGCTGTCCCTTGACGGGCCAACGGGGGAGTTGTCCCACGGCGTGTTTACGGATGTACTGGATAAACTCAATCCTGGCGACCTGCTGGTGTTTAATAACACGCGGGTGATCCCGGCGCGCGTTTATGGTCGCAAAGTCAGCGGCGGCAAAATCGAAATGCTGGTAGAGCGGATGCTCGATGACAAGCGTGTGCTGGCCCATGTGCGAGCCTCGAAAGCGCCAAAACCAGGTGCGGAGTTGCTGCTGGGTGAAGATGAGAGCGTAAAGGCCACCATGGTGGCGCGCCACGATGCGCTGTTTGAAATTGCTTTTGATGATGAGCGCGCGGTGCTGGATATTCTGAATGCCGTCGGCCATATGCCGCTGCCGCCGTATATCGACCGTCCTGACGAAGATGCTGACCGCGAACTGTATCAGACGGTCTACAGCCAGCGTCCGGGTGCGGTTGCCGCGCCAACCGCTGGCCTGCACTTTGATGAACCGCTGCTGGCGGCGCTGCGTGAAAAAGGTGTGGAGATGGCGTTTGTCACGCTGCATGTTGGCGCAGGCACCTTCCAGCCTGTGCGCGTTGACAGCATCGAAGACCATATTATGCACGCCGAATACGCTGAAGTGCCGCAGGATGTGGTTGACGCGGTGCTGGCCTGTAAAGCGCGCGGTAACCGGGTGATTGCCGTCGGCACCACCTCGGTGCGTTCGCTGGAAAGCGCCGCACAGGCCAGTAACGATGCGCTGATTGCGCCGTTCTTCAATGACACCAAAATCTTTATCTACCCGGGTTACCAGTGGCAGGTGGTGGACACACTGATCACCAATTTCCATCTGCCGGAATCGACGCTGATTATGCTGGTGTCGGCGTTTGCAGGCTATCGCCATACCATGCACGCTTACCAGCAGGCGGTGGCAGAGCAGTACCGTTTCTTTAGTTATGGTGATGCGATGTTTATCAGCCGTAACCCGCAGGCTGAGCAGGAAAAAGTCGGCAACTAATCTATATGCCGCCGGGCGTCGCCTGGCGGTAAGTCAATCGCGCTTGGCGCGAGAGTAAGCACCAGCAGACTGTTTCTCTGCTGGTCTGGAGGCAATGTGAAGTTTGAACTTGATACCACCGACGGACGCGCACGCCGTGGCCGTCTGATTTTTGATCGCGGCGTGGTGGAAACCCCGGCGTTTATGCCCGTGGGCACCTACGGCACCGTGAAAGGTATGACACCGGAAGAAGTACAGGATACCGGTGCGCAGATTATCCTCGGCAACACCTTCCACCTGTGGCTGCGCCCGGGTCAGGAAATTATGAAGCTGCACGGCGATCTGCACGATTTTATGCAGTGGAAAGGGCCGATCCTCACCGACTCCGGCGGTTTCCAGGTGTTCAGCCTTGGTGATATCCGCAAGATCACCGAAGCGGGTGTTCACTTCCGTAACCCGATTAACGGCGACGCGATTTTCCTCGATCCGGAAAAATCGATGGAAATTCAGTACGATCTCGGTTCCGATATCGTGATGATCTTCGACGAATGTACGCCATACCCGGCTGACTGGGATTACGCCAAACGCTCAATGGAAATGTCACTGCGCTGGGCGAAACGCAGCCGCGACCGTTTTGACTCACTGGGCAACAAAAATGCGCTGTTTGGCATCATTCAGGGCAGTGTTTACGAAGATTTACGTGATGTCTCGGTCAAAGGGCTGGTAGAGATCGGCTTTGATGGGTACGCTGTGGGCGGCCTGGCGGTGGGTGAACCGAAAGAAGATATGCACCGCATTCTGGAGCATGTCTGTCCGCAGATCCCGGAAGATAAACCGCGCTATCTGATGGGCGTCGGTAAGCCGGAAGACCTGGTGGAAGGTGTGCGCCGCGGCATTGATATGTTTGACTGCGTGATGCCTACCCGTAACGCGCGTAATGGCCACCTGTTCGTCACTGACGGCGTGGTGAAAATCCGTAACGCGAAGTACAAAGATGACACATCTCCGCTGGACGCTGAATGTGATTGTTACACCTGTCGCAATTACAGCCGCGCTTACTTGCATCATCTTGACCGCTGTAACGAAATACTGGGTGCACGTCTGAATACCATCCATAACCTGCGTTACTACCAGCGTGTGATGGCGGGTTTACGTCAGGCTATCGAAGAAGGTAAATTAGAGCACTTTGTTAGCGAGTTCTATACACGGAAAGGTAAGGCTGTTCCGCCTTTAACCGTCTGATAATTAAACAATGAGGGAATTTTAATGAGCTTTTTCATTTCTGACGCAGTAGCTGCAGCAGGCGCGCCGTCGCAGGGTAGTCCTTATTCCCTGGTGATCATGCTGGTGGTCTTCGGTCTGATTTTCTACTTTATGATCCTGCGTCCACAGCAGAAGCGCGCGAAAGAGCACAAAAAACTGATGGACTCCATCAGCAAAGGTGACGAAGTGCTGACCACCGGTGGCCTGGTCGGTCGTGTCACCAAAGTGGCAGAAACCGGTTATATCGCGATTGAACTGAACGAAAATAACGAAGTGGTTATCAAACGTGATTTCGTGGCTGCCGTTCTGCCAAAAGGCACGATGAAGGCGCTGTAATTTTAGTTTCTCCCTAAGGGAACTGCCGTGTTAAACCGTTATCCTTTGTGGAAGTACGTCATGCTGGTCGCTGTGTTGCTGATCGGCCTGCTGTATGCACTTCCCAACCTGTATGGTGAGGATCCGGCTGTGCAGATCACTGGCGCGCGCGGTGGCGCCGCCAGTGAACAGACGCTGGGTCAGATCCAGGAAGCATTAAAACAAGATAATATCCAGAGCAAATCTATTGCGCTGGAAAACGGCGCTATCATGGCGCGTTTTGCTAACACGGATGTGCAACTGCGCGCCCGTGAAGCCATTATGAAGGTGCTTGGCGAGAATTACGTTGTCGCGCTTAACCTGGCGCCGGCAACCCCGCGCTGGTTAACCCTGCTGGCGGCTGAACCAATGAAACTGGGCCTCGACCTGCGTGGTGGCGTTCACTTCCTGATGGAAGTGGATATGGACACTGCGCTGGGTAAACTGCAGGAACAGACCATGGACAGCCTGCGCAGCGACCTGCGTGAAAAATCCATTTCTTACACCACAGTGCGTAAAATCGACAACTATGGTGCTGAAGTGCAGTTCCGTGATAGCGCGACGCGCGATCAGGCCGTGACCTGGCTGACTTCCCGTCACCGCGATCTGGTGATCAGCAACAGCGGTAACAACGCCCTGCGTGCGGTGATGAGTGATGAACGTCTGCGTGAAGCGCGTGAATACGCGGTGCAGCAGAACATCAACATCCTGCGTAACCGTGTGAACCAGCTGGGTGTCGCTGAGCCACTGGTACAGCGTCAGGGTGCGGATCGCATCGTGGTCGAACTGCCGGGTATCCAGGATACCGCGCGGGCGAAAGAGATCCTCGGCGCGACTGCCACACTGGAATTCCGTCTGGTGAATACCTCTGTTGATCAGTCTGCTGCCGCCAGCGGCCGTGTGCCGGGCGACTCCGAAGTGAAGCAGACGCGTGATGGTCAGCCAGTGGTGCTGTACAAACGTGTGATCCTGACCGGTGACCATATCACCGACTCAACCTCCAGTACGGACGAGTACAACCAGCCGCAGGTTAACATCTCTCTGGACAGCGCTGGTGGCAACACCATGTCCAACTTCACCAAGGATAATATCGGTAAGCCAATGGCGACGCTGTTTGTCGAGTACAAAGACAGCGGTAAGAAAGATGCTAACGGCCGTACTATCCTCGAGAAGCAGGAAGAGGTGATTAACGTTGCCAACATCCAGTCACGTCTGGGTAACAGCTTCCGCATCACTGGTATCAACAACCCGAACGAAGCGCGTCAGCTGTCGCTGCTGCTGCGTGCCGGTGCGTTGATTGCGCCGATTCAGATCGTGGAAGAGCGTACCATCGGTCCAACCATGGGTGCGCAGAACATCACTCAGGGTCTGGAAGCGTGCCTGTGGGGTCTGATCGCCTCCATCCTGTTTATGGTGGTGTTCTATAAGAAATTCGGCATGATCGCCACCAGCGCGCTGCTGGCGAACCTGGTGCTGATTGTTGGCGTGATGTCACTGCTGCCAGGTGCAACGCTCACCATGCCGGGTATTGCCGGTATTGTGCTGACGCTGGCGGTGGCGGTGGATGCGAACGTACTGATTAACGAACGTATTAAAGAAGAGTTGCGTAACGGGCGCTCGGTGCAGCAGGCGATTCATGAAGGCTATAAAGGCGCCTTCTCCAGTATCGTCGATGCGAACGTCACCACGCTGATTAAAGTTATCATTCTTTATGCGGTCGGTACCGGTTCAATTAAGGGCTTTGCGATCACTACTGCTATCGGTATCGCAACCTCCATGTTTACCGCTATCGTCGGCACCCGTGCCATCGTTAACCTGGTGTACGGCGGCAAACGCGTCAACAAGCTGTCTATCTGAGGAGTGCGTTGTGGCACAGGAATATAGTATTGAACAGCTGAACCATGGGCGTAAGGTCGTCGACTTTATGCGCTGGGACACGCTGGCCTTTATCATCTCCGGCCTGCTGATCATGGCGTCTGTCGCCATTGTCGCAGTCAAGGGCTTCAACTGGGGCCTCGACTTTACCGGCGGGACGGTGATTGAGATCAACCTGGAAAAACCGGCCGAGCTGGACGCCCTGCGTGAATCGCTGGTGAAAGCAGGCTTCCAGGAGCCGCTGGTGCAGAACTTTGGCAGCAGCCGCGATGTGATGGTGCGTATGGCGCCGGTTGAAGGGGCTGCGGGTCAGGAACTGGGTAACAAAGTGGTGTCGGTGATCAACGAGACCGCTCAGCAGAACGCCACAGTGAAGCGTATCGAGTTTGTCGGTCCGACGGTCGGTAGCGATCTGGCGCAGGCAGGGGCGATGGCATTGCTGTCGGCGCTGATTGCGATTCTGATCTACATCGGTTTTCGTTTTGAGTGGCGTCTGGCACTGGGTACGGTGCTGGCACTGGCGCACGACGTGATCATCACCTGCGGCATTTTGTCGCTGTTCTACATCGAAATCGACCTGACCATTGTCGCGTCGCTGATGTCGGTGATTGGTTACTCGCTTAACGATAAGATCGTGGTTTCCGACCGTATTCGTGAGAACTTCCGCAAGATCCGCCGCGGTACTTCTTACGAAATCACTAACGTGTCGCTGACCCAGACGCTGAGCCGTACCTTGATCACCTCGCTGACCACGCTGGCGATGATCCTGATCCTGTTCATCTTTGGTGGTGCGCTGCTGAAAGGCTTCTCACTGACCATGCTGATTGGTGTGGCGATCGGTACTATCTCTTCTATCTACGTTTCTTCTGCACTGGCTCTGAAACTGGGTATGAAGCGTGAGCATCTGATCCAGCAGAAAGTTGAGAAAGAAGGGGCGGATCAGCCGTCAATTCTGCCTTAATCTGCACGGATAACCAAAAAGCCACGCAAGCGCGTGGCTTTTTTTATGGTGCGGTTCTGCAGGCACGGCGCGCCAGTTGCAGGCTCTTTTCCGCTGCATCCAAATCCTGCCCGACAAATGCTGAGATAATTGCCCCTTCTTTCAGCAGGCAGAGCAAATCGATAAACGACTCCTCCTCATGCGGTAATTTCTGTCGTATCAGCTCACGAACTTTTGCTTTATGTTCCGCACAGTAACGGGCGACAGCCGTTGACGCATCGCGAATCTCCGCTGCGGTGTTGATAAAAAAACAGCCGTGGAACGTACTTAATTCCACAACTTCGCTGTGAAACCAGTCCGACAGTGCGGCAAAAAGTGCGGCCACAACATCATCCTTTGTGGTCGCCCACTCCAGACGCGACGTCAGCCAGCCCATAAATAGCGCATCACGATGTTCAAGCGTCGCCAGCACCAGCTCCTCTTTGCCGGGGAAGTGGTGATACAGCGTTTTCTTCGCGATACCGGAAGCCGCAAGCACCTCATTGATGCCAACCGAGTTGATCCCTTTCTGATTAAACAGTTTCAGCGCAGTGGTAATTAACTGCTGTTTTTTATCGTTCATTGCATCCTCCTGCATGCTGATATTGACAAAGGTATACCGATTTGTCTACTTTGTCAGGTGGACAAATCGGTCTACTTTCTGGTGTAAGGTAAAACAGCGATGAATAAAGTGATTTTCCCTCTGATTTCCGGCGCGGGTGCCGGTCTGGCAATTGGCCTGCTGGCGTATATTGATACCCTGCATATGGGATGGATGTTGCTGATGGCGCCATTTGGTGCGACGGCGGTGCTGGTCTTTGGTTTGCCGGATAGCCCGCTCGCCAGAGCGAAGAATGTGATTGTGGGACACTTTCTTACCGCCCTGATCGGTGTTTGCTTTATGCAGTGGGTTGGCGTTACGCCGCTGAGCCTGGCGCTGGCATCGGGACTGGCGGTGAGCGCAATGCTGCTGACCGGCACAACGCATCCGCCTGCGGGAGCAAACCCGCTATTGATTATGCTGACCGGGCAGAGCTGGTCATTCCTGCTAATGCCGGTATTGAGTGGTGCCGTGGCGATGGTGTTGCTGGGCTGGGGTGTCAGTTATCTGCGCAATCCCGCTCGCTGGCAGCGGAATGCGCAGTAATCCCCGCCCGCAGGCGAGGAAAGAACGATTCTACTGGCTGGCAGCTGGTTGCTGGGCGGTTTGTGGCACAATCTCATGCACCCGCACATAACCCAGCTGCTCGGGCTGGATACCGCTTAAACGCAGTAACACGCTCGTTTCTGCTTTTGGCAGCAGAGAGGCGGGGATCTCGATGGTCTGGGTCTGTTTTTCACTGGCTAGCGGTTTGCCGGTGACCGGGTCCAGTGCTCCCCATTCAATTTGTGCGCTGAACGGCACCAGTGGCTGTTCCCCGGCGGCGCGAATATGCAGTATCGCCCGGCTGCCACTGGCTTCCGCTTCAACATGGCTTAACGACAGACGCAGGTCGCCTGCATTGCTGTGCAGCAGTACCACGGTATTGGCGGCAGGCAGTAACCATGCCCCCTGCATGCCGCTGCTGTTGAGCTGGTTCTGTTGTTCCACGGCGGTCGCTTCATCGGTGAGCTGGCGCATCTGCTGGTTCAGCTTGCCGATTTCATTATGCAGTTTATTCACCGCGGGTGGCTTTGGCGACGCACATCCTGCCAGCAGTAACACGGCAGTCATCAGGCTGAGAATGGCTGTTTTTTGCTGCTTCATGCGTAATCGCTCCCTGCAAAGAAGTTATTGTTAAGCATAGCGGATTTCTGCTTCCACGGTCATTGCCGATGATGCGGATGCGAATGGCATCTGTGGTTATTTTGTTAACCGCCACTTCGCGCTACACTATTGACCAATTTGGTAAATTATCAGGAAGCGTCATGCATTGCCCATTCTGTTCTGCCGTGGACACCAAAGTGATTGATTCCCGTCTGGTGGGAGAGGGGACGTCAGTGCGCCGTCGCCGCCAGTGTCTGGTTTGTCATGAACGTTTTACCACTTTTGAAGTGGCGGAACTGGTGATGCCACGCGTGGTGAAAAGCAATGATGTCCGCGAACCGTTTAACGAAGATAAACTGATTAGCGGCTTTATGAAGGCGCTGGAGAAACGTCCGGTCAGCTCCGATGCGGTGGAAAACGCCATCAGCCATATTAAAACTCAGCTGCGTGCGACGGGTGAGCGCGAGGTGCCGAGTAAAATGATCGGCAACCTGGTGATGGATGAACTGAAGAAGCTGGATAAAGTGGCGTATATCCGTTTTGCCTCGGTTTACCGCAGCTTTGAAGATATTCGCGAATTTGGCGAAGAAATCGCCAAATTACAGGATTAAATCATGCACGATGAATTGTATATGGCGCGCGCGCTGGAGCTGGCGCGCCGTGGCCGTTTTACCACCACGCCGAATCCGAATGTGGGTTGCGTTATTGTGCGTGATGGCGTGATCGTCGGCGAAGGCTGGCATCATCGCGCGGGCGAACCCCATGCCGAAGTGCATGCATTGCGCATGGCGGGTGAACTGGCGCGTGGTGCGACGGCGTATGTCACGCTGGAGCCGTGCAGTCACTTTGGCCGCACGCCGCCGTGCTGTGATGCGCTGATTAACGCCGGTGTGGCGCGTGTGGTGGCCGCGATGCAGGACCCGAACCCGGAAGTGGCGGGTCGTGGTCTGTACCGCCTGCAACAGGCGGGCATTGAGGTCAGTCATGGCCTGATGATGAATGAAGCTGAAGCGCTGAACCGCGGTTTTCTCAAACGTATGCGCACGGGTTTCCCATGGGTGCAGCTGAAGCTTGGCGCGTCGCTGGATGGCCGCACCGCGATGGCCAGCGGCGAAAGCCAGTGGATCACTTCACCACAGGCGCGCCGTGATGTGCAGCGTCTGCGGGCGCAGAGCTCCGCCATTCTTTCTACCAGCGCCACTGTGCTGGCAGATGATCCTTCCCTGACTGTGCGCTGGGATGAGCTGGATGACGCATCGCGCACGGCATACGCGCAGGATGATTTACGTCAGCCGACGCGGGTGATTATCGACAGTCAGAACCGCGTCACACCGCAGCACCGGCTGATTAACCTGCCGGGCAACACCCTGCTGGCACGTCTGCAGGCCGATCAACAGGCGTGGCCGGAGCAGGTCGAGCAACTGCTGGTGCCTGAACAACAGCAGAAGGTCGATCTGGTTTCGCTGCTTATGCTGCTGGGCAAACGCCAGCTGAATACCCTGTGGGTGGAAGCGGGCGCCAGTCTGGCTGGCGCATTGCTGACGGCGGGTGTGGTCGATGAAGTGATTGTCTATGTCGCTCCTAAACTGCTGGGCGATGACGCCCGCGGGTTATGCCAGTTGCCTGGTCTGACACAACTGGCTGATGCACCAACGTTTTCTTTTAGCGATGTGCGCCAGGTCGGCCCCGATTTACGCCTGACACTGACACCTCGCTAACGGTTTGCCATAAAGCGGAAGCAGACCGACGAAGAGTATGATAGAATCCGCCCCCCTGCGGGGCCAAACAGAACCCTGAAAGGAAAAGTATGAAGACTATTGAAGCAGCTGTAGCCACTCCTGACGCACGCGTTGCCATTGTTATTGCGCGTTTCAACCATTTCATCAATAACAGCCTGCTGGAAGGCGCTGTCGATGCGCTGAAACGCATTGGTCAGGTGAAAGATGAAAACATCACTGTGGTCTGGGTTCCGGGTGCTTACGAGCTGCCACTGACTGCACGCGCGCTGGCGAAATCTGGCAAGCATGACGCGGTTATCGCGCTGGGTACTGTGATCCGTGGTGGCACTGCACACTTCGAATATGTTGCGGGTGAAGCAAGCTCTGGCCTGGGCAATGTTGCTCTGAACTGTGATATTCCGGTGGCGTTTGGCGTTCTGACCACTGAAAGCATCGAGCAGGCTATTGAGCGTGCGGGCACCAAAGCGGGTAACAAAGGCGCGGAAGCTGCGCTGACGGCACTCGAAATGATTAATGTATTGAAAGCCATCAAGGCCTGATTTTTGTAAGGGGAATTTTGTGAAACCTGCTGCACGTCGCCGCGCCCGTGAATGCGCTGTCCAGGCGCTTTACTCCTGGCAGCTGTCGAATAACGACATCGCTGATGTTGAATACCAGTTCCTGGCGGAGCAAGACGTCAAAGACGTTGATATCAGCTACTTCCGCGAGTTAGTGGGCGGTGTTGCGACCAACAGCGCATACCTCGATGGTCTGATGAAACCTTACCTGTCCCGTCAGCTGGAAGAGCTGGGTCAGGTGGAGAAAGCCATCCTGCGTATTTCGCTGTTCGAGTTGAGCAAGCGTTCTGATGTGCCTTATAAAGTGGCCATTAACGAAGGTATCGAACTGGCGAAAGTGTTTGGCGCAGAAGACAGCCACAAATTCGTCAACGGCGTGCTGGATAAAGTTGCTCCACAGATTCGCCCCAACAGAAAGTAATCATCTCCCAGGCCGGTTCTCCGGCCTGTTCTACGTCTTAGCGGAAAGCATTTATGGCATGTGGCGAATTCGAACTTATCGCGCGTTACTTTAACCGTGTGACAAGCTCTCGTCGCGATGTGGAAAAAGGCATTGGCGACGACTGCGCATTACTGAACGTGCCGGAAAAAAAGACTCTGGCTATCAGCACCGATACCCTCGTTGAGGGCATCCACTTCTTACGCGATATCCATCCTGCCGATCTCGGCTATAAAGCACTGGCGGTGAATCTCAGCGATCTGGCCGCAATGGGTGCCGATCCGGCATGGCTGACGCTGGCGCTGACATTACCGGAAGTGGATGAAACCTGGCTGAAAGATTTTAGCGACAGCCTGTTTGAACTGCTGGATTACTACGATATGCAGCTGGTGGGTGGTGACACCACGCGCGGTCCGCGCAGCCTGACGCTGGGTATCCATGGCCTGGTGCCGACAGGCCGGGCACTGAAACGCTCAGGAGCAAAACCGGGCGACTGGATCTTTGTTACCGGCACGTTGGGCGACAGCGCGGCAGGGCTGGCCTTGCTGCAGCATCATATTCGTCTGGCTGATCCGGCGGCGCATGAGGTGCTGATTAAGCGCCATTTGCGACCGATGCCGCGTATTCTGCAGGGCCAGGCGCTGCGCGATCTGGCCAGTGCGGCGATTGATATTTCTGACGGTCTGATTGCCGATCTCGGCCATGTGCTGAAAGCCAGTGACTGTGGCGCACGTATCAATCTGGATGCGCTGCCGCTGTCCGCGACGCTGCAGGAGCATATCGAACGACCGCAGGCGCTGCGCTGGGCGTTAACCGGCGGCGAAGATTACGAACTTTGCTTTACCATTCCGGAAATTAACCGTGGCGCGCTGGATGTGGCGCTGGGACGTCTCGGTGTGCCTTACACCTGTATTGGCCAGATCGCTCCTGCGACAGAAGGCCTGACGTTACTCGAACAGGGTAAGGTGGTGGAGTTTAACCTGAAAGGATTTGACCATTTTGTCACTCGCTAAAGATGTCGCGAAAAGCCACCTGAAACTGAGTAACCCATGGCATCTGCTGGCGACCGGATTTGGCAGCGGTCTGAGTCCGTGGATGCCGGGCACCGTGGGTTCGCTGGCGGCGATCCCGTTCTGGTGGCTGATGACGTTCCTGCCGTTGCAGATTTACTCGCTGCTGGTGATGCTGGGGATTTCGCTTGGCGTTTACCTTTGCCATCGCACTGCCAAAGACATGGGCGTGCATGATCACGGCAGCATCGTCTGGGACGAGTTTATCGGTATGTGGATCACGCTGATGGCGCTGCCGGTGAATGAGTGGCCGTGGGTTGCCGCCGGTTTTGTGATTTTCCGCGTACTCGATATCTGGAAACCATGGCCGATTCGCTGGTTTGACCGTAATGTGCACGGCGGCATGGGGATTATGGTTGACGATATCATCGCCGGGATTATCGCTGCTGGCGTGCTCTGGTCACTGGGGCACTACTGGCCGCTGTAACTGGAGATCATGCTTCCCCGTAGCAGGGGAAGCCTGTTTCTGTCCTTACTCGAACCCCACCACCGGATGCGGTTTATACACCGTTTCCAGCTCGGCGATTTCTTCACTGCTCAATTCCACGTCCAGTGCCTGCAGCAAATCATCCAGCTGTTCGCTGCGTGACGCGCCGATAATCGGTGCCGTCACCGCCGGTTTGCTCAGCAGCCATGCCAGCGCAATCTGCGCCCGGCTGACGCCTTTATCCGCGGCGATAGTCTCCACCCGTTTGGCGATGGCGGCATCATTCTCTTCTGTCTGGCTGTACAGGTTTTTCGATACCTCATCAGAGACCGAACGCGCGGTGGTTTCGCCCCAGGGACGGGTGAGTTTGCCACGTGCCAGCGGGCTCCACGGCAGTACGGCGATATTATTCGCCAGACACAGCGGATGCATTTCGTTCTCTTCTTCACGCTGGATCAGATTGTATTGATCCTGCATGCTGACAAAGCGTGTCCAGCCATGCTGGGTGGCGGTACTCAGCGCATTAGCAAACTGCGCGGCATGCATCGATGAAGCGCCGATATAGCGTGCCTTACCTGCCTGCACCACATCGTGCAACGCTTCCAGCGTCTCTTCGAGCGGCGTGTCGTAGTCCCAGCGGTGGATCTGCAGCAGATCGACATAATCCATGCCCAGCCGTGTCAGGCTGTCATCAATCGACTGCAGAATATTTTTACGCGACAGTCCGCCCGACAAATTACTCATTGGAAAATAGACTTTGGTGGCGACAACAATTTCATCGCGGCGGGCGAAATCGCGCAGGGCGCGACCGACAATCTCTTCGCTGCTGCCATCGGAGTAGCTGTTGGCGGTATCGAAGAAGTTGATGCCCGCTTCCAGCGCCTGCTTAATCAGCGGGCGGCTGCTCTCTTCCGGCAACGTCCAGACATGCTTACCGCGGTCGGGTTCGCCATAGGTCATACATCCCAGACACAGACGGGAAACCTGCAGCGCGGTGCTGCCGAACTGAATAGTTTTCATGATGACTCCCTGCTGGTTAGCTCAGGTTAAAGCATAGCAGGTAACAGGCTCCCCGGATGGGGAGCCAGAGAGAGGTTACTGCGCCAGCCAGCGGGCGATCTGCGCCTGGATACCTTCGGCGTCAAGCTGCAGATCGTGGCGGATCTCCTGCTGCGTGCCCTGCGAGATAAAGATATCCGGCAGGCCCAGATTCAATACCGGCACCGGGCGGCGTTTTGCCATCAGCAGTTCGTTAACGCCGCTGCCGGCTCCGCCTTTAATGGCACCTTCTTCCAGCGTCACCAGCGCATCGTGGCTGGCGGCCAGTTCCAGTACCAGCGACTCGTCGAGCGGTTTGACAAAGCGCATATCGACCAGCGTAGCATTCAGTGCTTCGGCAGCGGCCTGTGCTTCCGGCAGCAGGGTGCCGAAGTTGAGAATCGCCAGCTTTTCGCCACTGCGTTTTTTCACGCCTTTACCGAGCGCCAGTGCCGCCAGCGGTTCCAGTGTGGCGCCGGTGCCAGTACCGCGCGGATAGCGTACTGCACT
The DNA here is from genome assembly GCF_965644245.1 of Erwinia sp. V71. Taxonomy (NCBI): domain Bacteria; kingdom Pseudomonadati; phylum Pseudomonadota; class Gammaproteobacteria; order Enterobacterales; family Erwiniaceae; genus Erwinia; species Erwinia sp. V71. Next base: position 79,352 of record NZ_CBFFRK010000003.1, on the reverse strand, counting down.
CGGGCCATCCTGATAGTGATAGCCGGTATACAGCATCTGGCGGCATTCGTTCTCATCACTTGGCGTCATGATCACCATTTCCGGGATGCAACGCAGGAAGGCGAGGTCGAAAGCACCCTGGTGGGTCTGACCGTCGGCACCGACAATGCCGCCACGATCGATGGCGAACAGCACAGGCAGCTTCTGGATCGCGACATCATGGATCAGCTGATCATACGCGCGCTGCAGGAAAGTGGAGTAGATCGCCACCACCGGTTTGTAGCCGCCAATCGCCAGCCCGGCCGCAAAGGTGACCGCATGTTGTTCAGCAATCGCCACATCGAAATATTGCGCCGGATAATCGCGAGAGAAGCTCACCATACCGGAACCTTCGCGCATCGCAGGCGTGACCGCCATCAGCTTGCTGTCATCGGCGGCCACTTCGCTTAACCAGTTACCGAAAATCTTCGAATAACTCGGCAGGGCTTCGGCGCTTTTTGGCAGCAGGCCGCTGGCCGGGTCGAATTTTGGCACCGCGTGCCAGCTGATCGGATCTTTTTCGGCAGGGGCGTAGCCTTTGCCTTTTTTAGTCATGATATGCAGGAACTGCGGCCCTTTCAGGCTGCGCATGTTTTTCAGCGTCTGTACCAGCGCCAGCACATCGTGGCCGTCCACCGGGCCAATATAGTTAAAGCCCAGCTCTTCAAACAGCGTACCTGGCACCACCATGCCTTTCAGGTGCTCTTCGGTACGTTTCACCAGCTCTTTAATCGGTGGCAGACCGGTGAGGACTTTCTTGCCGCCTTCACGCAGCCGGGAATAAGTTTTGCCGGAGAGGATTTGTGCCAGACGATTATTCAGCGCACCGACGTTTTCTGAGATCGACATTTCGTTGTCGTTCAGCACCACCAGCATATCGGCTTTCACATCACCCGCGTGGTTCATCGCTTCAAATGCCATGCCCGCGGTAATCGCGCCATCACCAATCACACTGACGGTACGGCGGCCTTTGCCTTCTTTTCCTGCGGCCACGGCCATACCCAGCGCCGCGCTGATGGAGGTGGAGGAGTGGCCGACGCTGAGTACGTCAAACTCACTCTCTTCACGCCACGGGAAAGGATGCAGACCGTTTTTCTGGCGAATGGTGCCAATACGGTCACGACGTCCCGTCAGAATTTTATGCGGGTACGCCTGGTGGCCCACGTCCCACACCAGATGGTCGAAGGGCGTGTTATACACATAGTGCAGTGCCACGGTCAGCTCAACCACCCCCAGTCCGGAGGCAAAATGGCCGCTGGAGCGGCTGACACTGTCGAGCAGATATTGCCGCAGCTCATCACACAGTTTCGGCAGGCTTTCGCGCGGCAGTAAACGTAATTCCTGCACCGAACTCGCCAGCGCCAGTGTCGGGTATTTTGCTATATCAAAACTCATCAGAGACTCTATTTGTCGCGTTCAATTATGAAGCTTGCCAGCGCTTGTAATGACGTTGTATTGAAAGATTGCGCAGCAAGCGTGTCTAAAGAACTGAGGGATTCCTGATACAGGTCCCAGGCTTTTGCACGGGCATTTTCCAGCCCCATTAACGCCGGGTAGGTGCTCTTACCCAAATCCTGGTCGGCGCCCTGGCGTTTGCCAAGGATTGCTGTATCGCCAACCACATCCAGAATATCGTCCTGCACCTGGAAAGCTAAGCCGATAGCGTCAGCATAGCGATCCAGTGCCGGTAGTGCTTCGCGGCCGCGTTCACCGGCTGCCAGCGCCCCGAGGCGGACTGCCGCGCGGATCAACGCGCCGGTTTTATGGCGATGGATCTGCTCCAGCGCAGGTAAATCAATCTGCTGACCTTCCGCTGCCAGGTCCAGCGCCTGACCGCCACACATGCCTGCCACGCCGCTGGCGCGTGCCAGTTCGGAGATCATGGCGATACGCTCTTGCGCGCCCACACCTGGCATCGGTTCATCGGCGAGAATCGAAAACGCCAGCGTCTGCAGCGCATCGCCTGCCAGAATGGCGGTATCTTCACCAAATTTAATATGGCAGGTCGGCTGGCCGCGGCGCAGGTTGTCGTCATCCATGGCGGGCAGATCGTCGTGAATCAGTGAGTAGGCGTGGATACACTCTACTGCAGCGGCCGGTGCATCCAGGCTGGCCGGGTCGGCTTTTAACATGTCGCCCGTGGCGTAAACCAGAAACGGACGTAATCTTTTGCCACCCAATAATGCGCCATATTCCATGGCATTCACCAGAGGAGAACTCTGAAAAGGCAGTGGCGCTAATAAACGGCTCAGCGCGGCATTAACACGTTCGTGGTACGCGTTAAGTAATTTGGCAAAATCCATTATTCACCGTCCGGGGTGAAAGGGGTCAGTTCGGCGTCTTTATCGTCGCTCAGCAGGATTTGCACGCGTTGCTCAGCCTGCTGCAATTTCTGCTGACCCGCACGCGCCAGCTGCACGCCGCGCTCGAATTCGGTCAGGGCTTCTTCCAGCGGCAGATCACCGCTTTCCAGACGGGTAACAATCTGTTCCAGCTGCTGGAGCGAGCTTTCAAAGCTGGTGGGCTGTTCGGCTTTTTTCGGCATAATCGGTTTCGGCTCCGTAGTGACCTGGTAACGCGCAAGTCGGCTATGGTAGCTGACTCGAAATAATTAGCAAAATAATGATATCAGTGGTGGTTGCAGCAGCAGTCCGCGGGCAAAGGTGATATACTTGCGCGCCTCGGATGCAAAGGGCTCAGGCTGCTTTGCAATACATTGATTTTAACAGTTAAGCGCCACAATTTTTAGCCCTTAATTGTCACAACGAACCTGTGCTGCCATGAAGTTTATCATTAAATTATTCCCTGAAATCACCATCAAAAGCCAGTCTGTGCGCTTGCGCTTTATTAAAATCCTGACAGGGAATATTCGTAACGTTCTTAAACAGTATGATGATTCACTGGCGGTGATGCGCCACTGGGATCACATCGAAGTCCGTGCCAAAGACGAAACGCAGCGTCCTGCCATTGTCGATCATCTGACGCGTATTCCCGGTATCCACCATATTCTGGCGGTGGAAGACCACGCCTACAGCGATGTGCACGATATTTTTGAGCAGACGCTGGCGCTGTATCGCGAACGCATTGAAGGCAAAAGCTTCTGTGTGCGCGTGAAACGTCGCGGCAAACATGAGTTTAGCTCCCAGGATGTGGAACGCTATGTTGGCGGTGGTCTGAATCAGCACGTTGCCAGCGCGCGCGTGCAGCTGAATCACCCGGAGGTGACGGTCAATCTGGAAATCGAAAATGACCGTCTGCTGCTGATTACCGGCCGTTATGAAGGCATTGGTGGCTTCCCGATTGGCACACAGGAAGATGTGCTGTCGCTGATTTCCGGCGGTTTCGACTCCGGTGTGTCCAGTTATATGCTGATGCGTCGTGGCTGCCGTGTGCACTACTGCTTCTTTAACCTCGGCGGTGCGGCACATGAAATCGGTGTGCGCCAGGTGGCGCATTATCTGTGGAACCGTTTCGGCAGTTCACACCGCGTGCGTTTTGTCGCGATTAACTTTGAACCCGTGGTCGGCGAGATTCTGGAAAAAGTCGATGACGGTCAGATGGGCGTGGTGCTGAAGCGTATGATGGTGCGCGCGGCTTCGCAGGTCGCAGAACGTTATGGTGTGCAGGCGCTGGTCACCGGTGAAGCTCTGGGTCAGGTTTCCAGCCAGACGCTGACCAACCTGCGTTTAATCGATAACGCCAGCGATACGCTGATTCTGCGCCCACTGATTTCCCACGATAAAGAGCACATTATCAATCTGGCGCGCCAGATTGGCACTGAGGACTTTGCCCGTACCATGCCGGAATACTGCGGTGTGATTTCGAAAAGTCCGACGGTGAAAGCGATTAAAGCGAAGATCGAAGCCGAAGAGCAGAATTTCGATTTCGCGATTCTCGACCGGGTGGTGCAGGAAGCAACCAATGTCGATATCCGCGATATCGCCACTAAAACGCAGGAAGAGGTGGTGGAAGTGGAAACCGTCGCTTCGTTTGGCAGCAATGATGTGGTGCTGGATATCCGCTCTGTCGATGAGCAGGATGATAAGCCACTGGCGCTGGACGGCGTGGAAGTGAAGTCGCTGCCGTTCTATAAGCTGAGCACGCAGTTTGGCGATCTGGACCAGAGCAAGACCTGGTTGTTGTATTGCGATCGCGGTGTGATGAGCCGTTTGCAGGCGCTGTATCTGCGCGAGCAGGGCTTCAGTAATGTGAAGGTTTATCGTCCGTAAGGTTTGACCGAAGCTTCTTGGCCCGAAGGGCGAACCACAGGGATGTGGTTCGTAAACGCTGGGATGGGGGAACAAACGACTCTGTGCTGCTTGCTTCCCCTCCCTGACCCTCCCCCATAAGACAGAGGAGGGGATCAGAATCGTGCCCGTCTAAAGATATTCCACTCACTGCTGGTTCTGGTTTACCGCCCACTCGCGATAATCGAAAATCCCTGCCGCCAGCACCATCTGGGACGCCACTTCACGGGCTGCGTCACTGCCGATCAGCAGGTCAATCAGTTTCAGCGCAAAATCGATGGCAGTACCCGGTCCCTGACTGGTCAGCAGATTCACGCGCTCATCCCATACCACCCGTTTATCCACCCATTTCTCGGCTGGAATGGTCTCTTTCAGCCCAGGGAAACCGGTCATATTCCCGACCGGAAACAGATTGTGTGGCACCAGCACCGTACCTGCTGCTGCACAAATCGCCGCAACAACACGCCCGGAGAGATGAAACTGGCGTACGGTTTCCACCAGCAATGGGCTGTCGCGGAAGGTTTGCGCGCCTTTCAGCCCGCCCGGCAGGACAATGGCGTCAAACGGGTTATCCGCCACATCCACCAGTTTTTCATCCGCTAACAGACGCACACCACGCGAGCAGACAATCTCACGTGCACCATCACTTTCAACCGAAGCGGTCGTGACGCGGATGCCCGCGCGCACCAGCAAGTCGATAGTGGTGACGGCTTCGGTCTCTTCAGTGCCATGTGCCAGGCAAACCAGCACCGACAGATTCTCGCTCATACGCTTGTTCCTTTCGCTTAATCAGATCGTAAAGCCGGCTATTCTCCGGGGCGGTAATGCCCTGTGCCCGTGCACGGCGCAATAAATAGCCGGTAATGTATTCAATTTCAGTCCGTCGCTGGCTGCGGATATCCTGCAGCATCGACGAGGTGTTGACTGCGGTGCTGTTGATGACCGCCAGCACATAATCCAGCAGGCTGTCGCGTGAGGTATGCTGCCCTTCGCGCGCCATCACCGTGGCGATTTCCCCGCACAAAGCCACGATCTCATCGTGATGGGCCAGCAGCTCGCCATTCGTACAGTCGTAGACTGCACTGAGCGGGTTGATCACACAATTCGCCGCCAGTTTCTGCCAGCTGGCGGAGGCGATGTGGTTATGCCAGGCGACATCCGGCAGGGCATGGTGCAGGATATCTGCCAGTTCACTCAGTCCCTGGCTTTCCGGCGTCGCCGGGCCGATATGGGTGGTGCCACCTGCGACATGGACAATCACCGTGCCGTCACGCTTTGCCGCGTGGGTGGTGACGCCCTGCAGAATGGGTTGCGTCAGATCTTTTAGCTCTTCCAGTGTACCCATGCCATTGTGCAGCAATAGCACAGGGCAGGAGGGCGGCAGTAACGCCTGCAGATTATGCACGGCTTCTGCGACCTGCCAGGCTTTCAGTGTGACCAGCAGCAGATCGCTTTCCGCGAGAAACAGCGGATCGTTAGCGATACAGGTTTTATTCACCACCGTGCCATCAAGTTCGAGCACATTCACCGAACAGTACGGCTGCGGTACGCGTAACCATCCCTGTACTTCATGTCCCTGTTGTTCGAGGGCAGATAACCAGATTTGCCCCAATGCACCGCAACCCAGAACAGTAATTTTCATTCTTCCTCCCCGCGTGCGGGTTCTTTTCTGTGCCATGGTATGGCACTTTTTTAAGTATATACCCGTCATACTTTAAGCAGCAGGTCAGCGTGTCTGCCGCCTGCCTGCAACCTGGGTTACTTAGGGTAAGACTTTCTGTGTCTGCGATTTTATTTGACCGGTATAAGCGGGTATTATGCATCTCACTTTAGAATCTGGAGAATAAAACATGCCATCTTTCGATATCGTTTCTGAAATCGACATGCCAGAAGTCCGCAATGCGGTGGAAAATGCCAATCGTGAAGTGTCCACGCGCTTCGATTTTCGTAACGTCACCGCCAGCTTTGAGCTGAATGAAAAGAACGAATCCATCAAAGTGAGCAGTGAATCGGATTTCCAGGTGAAACAGCTGGTGGATATTCTGCGTGAGAAACTGATGAAGCGCGGTATTGAGGGCGCAGCGCTGGAAGTGCCGGAGCAGATTGAACACAGCGGCAAGAGCTGGAGTGTCGAGGCGAAACTGAAGAAGGGCATTGCTACCGATGTGGCGAAGAAGATCGTCAAACTGATTAAAGACAGCAAGCTGAAAGTGCAGTCGCAGATTCAGGGCGAAGAAGTGCGCGTAACAGGCAAGTCTCGCGACGATCTGCAGGGCGCGATGGCATTGGTGCGCAATGGCAATCTCGGCCAGCCGTTCCAGTTTAAGAATTTCCGCGATTAATCTCGCAGGCAACGAATCAATGGCGCCCGGCAGGACGTTCGGGCGCCGTACTGCATTATGATTGCCGGATGTTATTCAGCATTCTTAAGCGCTTGTGCTCGATTGATGTATTGTAAGTGAGTTTTTTCTCTTCGCCATTCACATTAGCAGTATGTGTCGCCACCCTCTGCTGCTGCCGCTCACTGAGATACTCTCTTTTCTTGTTCACCACGGTTTCGTCTAATTCCGGATAGCGTAACAACAACTTTGCCATCTGCCTGGTGGAACTCATATGCTTGAAAAATGGCGCGCTTAAAACATCGCCCGCGAAGTATGAATCAACGAACACGATGCCCTTCTCCGGCAGGTATGTCCTGCCACTGTTTCCTGAAATCTGGTTGTGTTCCAGCATTTCCTGATGAATACGCTGTATCAGGGGCTGGCGCTGATAACATTTCGTGGCGATATCCAGACTGTAAGGTATGCAGTCAAAAGGCGAACGCTGTACACCTGTGCTGATAAAACTGATGCGGGCATTCGGGCAGGTCTCCAGCAGATGATGGGTGAGCTCCCGGTGTCCCAGCTCCTGCGCATTAACCGCGACACTATCAATGATGATGACCGAAAGCCTGTTTTGAGCGTCTCTGCGGGTTTCCAGCACCAGATGGTGCAGGGTACCGGTGACATCTTCCGCTTTACAGCTGCGCAAGAGAAACCGCTGAGCACTGCCAGCGCTAATATTGCCGAATGCATGCGTCACTTCATCGATACTGGCGAGATAAGCCAGATTTAATCCAGGTTTATGCTGGTTCAGGCTATTGATAACCTGTGGCAACAGGGTCACATCAAGGCGATAAATATCAATATCTGGTTGTCTCTCGCTGACCAGGTAGTCATTTACCTGAGACTGTGCATGAATCAGTTCAGGCGATACTGACTGCAGGGAGCGTGAAGCGGCCATTTGCTGCTGTTGCGGCAACCGGGCAAATGCGCCGCTGAGCACCATATAATCCTCATCGGGCGCATTTTTGAATCCGCATTCCCGTAACTGGGTTGCGGAAAAATGAGTGCCTTCCAGCTTTATCCACACTGGTGAATCGTGCGTTTTCCGTAACTGGCCAATCGCTGCGCGCAGCAAGTGCAGACTGGCAGAGTGACTTGCCCGGCTGATAAAAAGCTCAATCGTGTGGTGACTGGTGTGGTGATCTTGACGATCTGCCGCCAGCAACCCAATCCTGCCGTCTTTATCAGCAATTTTTAGCATCAGATCGGATTCAATGATCATTTCCGGAAATTCAATTAACTCATCAAGAATCTCTTTTTCTCGTTGATGATCGCTGCTTTCTGCACTTTTCAGCGTCTGACTGTTAAAGCTATCGCGAAGAGTATGCAATGTCTGATTTCGCGCTTTTCTGTCGCCACAGAGCGTTGGCTCGGGATGCCGCATAGCCTGTGCAATCAGATCCTGCGCACTCTGTAATTTTGAGTGGCTGCGTACTGTGGAACCTGCAGCCGGGCTATTCAGCTCCAGCCTGAGAAATGCCCGGTTTATTTCTTCATGGCTAAAGGATTGCGGACTTTGCTGCATGTGTTGTCGTGTCCGCGAAGCGATATTGAATTCCGGCGTGAGCATCGGGGACGATGCAGCAAATGAAGGCTGTAGCGGCGGGACACGGCTCGTTTGCTGTAACAGTGAGGCAGAGGCAATGCCTGGCTCAGATACCGAGCGGGGGAGCTCGATGGGTTGGGGTACATTCGCCACCTGCAATAGCGGTAGTGATGAAAACCGCTGCTGTATCTGGTTTTGCAGGAGAGGAGGGAGGGGCGGTGTGGGCAGAGCAAGCTCTAATTTATCTGGCATCTTCTCGTCCTCATTTCCATTGAGAAATGATCTCCGGCGCAGGGCTGACGCCGGAGGGGATCATCACGGCAAATCATGGCGGCGCTGGTGAGTCAGGCCGCGATCTGCAATGTAGAGACGATGGAATCACATAACAACTATAAAACGGTGATCTTAATTTTTCACCGGTCAGGCTGACGCCACCAGCGCTTCGAGCTCCGGACGACTGGTCACTTTACTGTCAATTTTGACGTAAGCGCTTTTCTCTTCCGGCACAATAAACACCGCGGCCACACCGGGCTGCGCTTTCAGACGCTGCTCAATCTTTTCGAAACTGCCCTGTGCTTCATGCAGCGTAATGCGCAGGCTGCTGACGTATGGCGGTTCTTTCATGCTGAAGCTGATAAACAGCCACACTGTGGCGATGATCGCGCCAAACAGAAACACGCTCTGAGCATCGAAGTTGCCATAGATGCAGCCGCCAAGACTGCCGCCAATCGCCACGCCAATAAACTGGCTGGTGGAGTAAACCCCCATCGCCGTCCCTTTATAGCCTGCCGGAGACTCTTTGCTGATTAACGAGGGCAGAATCGCTTCCATCAGATTAAAGGAGAGGAAGAATAGCTGCAGGCCGACAACCAGCGTCCAGAAGTGACTGCCTGCGCCCCACAGCATAATTTCCGCAATCAGGATCACCGCCACGCAGGCGACAAACACCCGCTTCATACGGCGTTTCACTTCGGCATAGATAATAAACGGCACCACCCCGGCAAACGCGATCAACATGGTCAGCAGATACACTTTCCAGTGCTGTTCCGCCGGGAAGCCGGATTGTTCAAACTGGCCAGGCAGGGCGACGAAACTCGACATCAGCAGGATATGCAGGCACAGAATGCCGAAATTCAGTTTCAGCAGGCGCGGATTGGCCAGCACTTCACGAATACTGCCTTTGACCATGCCCGATTCACGGTTTAACACATGATGCGGCGCAGCGGGCACCACCAGCAGGGTAATCACAATGCCCAGTGACGCCAGCACGGCAATCATCCAGAACAGGGCGTGCAGACCAAAGGTATGGGTAACAATCGGCCCGACCACCATTGCAATGGCAAAGGTAATGCCGAAACTGATGCCGATAAACGCCATCGCTTTGGTGCGGTTCTGCTCGCGGGTTAAGTCAGACAGCAGTGCCATGACGGCAGCGGCAATGGCGCCGGAACCCTGCAGCGCGCGACCAAGGATCACGCCCCAGATTGAGGTGGTACAGGCGGCGATCACGCTACCGAGGACAAACACCAGCAAACCGCCGACGATTAATGGTTTACGACCAATGCGATCAGATAACAGGCCAAATGGGATCTGGAATACCGCCTGTGCCAGACCATAAATACCAATCGCCAGGCCAATCAGTGTTTCACTCGCGCCCTGCAACGCCATACCGTAGGTGGTCAGTACCGGCAGTACCATAAACATTCCCAGCATCCGCAGGGAGAACACCGTCCCTAAACCCCAGGTCGCGCGCAGTTCGACCGGAGTCATTTTATTATCGTTCATTACAACCTCAGTCTGATTCAGACGACTAACAAAGCCTGGTGTCGGGGACGTTTCCCCATTAAAGGTGGTGCAGCCACATCTCTGGTTTGCTAACGGCTTTGTTATCTCTCGCTTTGTGCCGGCAATAGTTTAAAGGGCGGGGCAGGGTGGGTAAAACATTAGTTCTTAAGCAGTGGTAACAAAATTGTCTGGAACAACAAAAAGAAAGGGCGCGCTATCCGCAATGAACAGCGCGCCCTTAGTGATGTCTTTGCGGTTAACCGACGTAAGTCAGCAGATCCTTAGAGGCCGGAACCATAAAATCCACTGACATCATCACACTCAGGCAGGTGATCGTGATGATGGAGAAGACAAACAGTTTACGTGCCCAAACCACATCGTTTGAGGTCTTGTAACCTGATAATGCCATTCCCAGCCACCACACACTGACTGCAGCAGCAACCACCAGATATTTGTAGCCTGCGTAGCCGCTCAGGGTCAGCATCAGGGTAGCGACCATAAACGCGATGATATACAGCGTGATATGGTTTTTCGCCACGGAGATACCTTTCACCACTGGCAACACCGGGATGTTGGCAGCCTGATAATCTTTAAAGCGGAAGATGGCAATCGCATAGGAATGCGGCATCTGCCACAGGCTAAAGATTGCCAGCAGGATCAACGCGCCAGCATCAAACTCGTTGGTGACTGCGCAGTAGCCAATCACCGGCGGCGCAGCGCCGGAGAGGCTACCGATCAGGGTGCCATACACGGAATTACGCTTCATATACAGGCTGTATACACCCACGTAAATCACAAAGCCCATCACCGCCAGCCACATGGCCAGCGGGTTAGCGCCAAGGTACAGCGACGCAAAGCCAGCAATACCCAGTAAGGTTGCATAAACCAGAGATACATTCGGAGAGATCAGTCCCCTCACCAGGACACGATTCCTCGTTCTCTCCATTTTCTTGTCGATATCGCGGTCGATAAAGTTGTTAAAGACACAACCTGATGCGACCACCAGTGAAACACCGACGATGGTGGTGAGAAACAGGCGATAATCAATGCTGCCTTTAGAGGCCAGCAGAAATCCCCCGATGACAGAAATTAAATTTCCGAAAATAATTCCTGGTTTCGTTACTTGCAGGTATTGCTTAATCATCACTTGCGACTCTTTAGTGGGCCATCATGTTGTAGTTGAGGTTCCACATGATCCATATCGAGCCAACAACAACGATCAGGATGATAATTGCCGAGAACACAATGGCAATCATATTCCATCCATCTTCAGTCTTCGTATCCAGGTGCAGGAAGAAGCGCAGATGCACCAGTACCTGAACTACGGCACACACCAGAACCATGCTCAGGATAGTGGTGTGCGACGCGCTGCCGTCCATCACCAGCCAGAACGGGATGGCGGTCAGAATGATCGACAGTACGAAGCCGATCATGTAGTCCTTCACGCTACCGTGAGAGTGAGATGCACCATGCTGGTTTGCAGAATGACTCATTACATGGCCCCCATCAGGTAAACAATGGTGAATACGCAGATCCATACCACATCCAGGAAGTGCCAGAACATGCTCAGGCACATGATACGGGTACGGTTAGTATCAGTCAGACCACGGCGGGCAACCTGATACATCAGGACCAGCATCCAGATCAGACCGGAGGTCACGTGCAGACCGTGAGTACCGACCAGCGTAAAGAACGCGGACAGGAAACCACTGCGCTGCGGACCAAAGCCTTCCGCGATCAGGTGATGGAATTCATAGATTTCCATCCCGATAAAGCCCACACCGAACAGGAAGGTCAGCGCCAGCCAGCCGTTAACGGCGGCTTTGCTGCCTTTGTTCATGCTGATCACTGCAAAACCATACGTAATGGAGCTGAGCAGCAGCAGGGCGGTTTCCACGGCAACGAACGGCAGTTCAAAGATATCTTTGCCTGCCGGGCCGCCAGCGGTCGCGTTAACCATAACTGCATAGGTCGCAAACAGGGTTGCGAAGATAATGCAGTCGCTCATCAGGTAGATCCAGAAGCCAAAGACTTTATTGGCTCCTGCATCGTGATGCCCATGCTCCGCATGGGCGTCGTGGTGTTTAGTCAGAGTTTCAGTCGACATTATTTCACGCCTGCTTTGGTGATTTCTGCAAAGTGCTGATTCTCGATTTTCTCGATTTCGGCAACTGGTACATAGTAATCAACGTCTTCGTCGAAGCTCTTAATTACCCAGGTAGCGATGGCGCCAACGAAAGACAGACCCAGCAACCACCAGATGTGCCAGATAGCAGCGAAACCAAATACCAGCAGGAAGAAGCTGATGACGATACCCGCGCCGCTGTTCTTCGGCATATGGATCTCTTCATAGTGCGCTGGCTGTTTGTACGCTTCACCTTTCTCTTTCAGTTCCCAGAACGCATCACGCTCGTGAATGTGCGGGACCACTGCAAAGTTATAGAACGGTGGTGGAGAAGAGGTTGCCCACTCCAGCGTACGGCCGCCCCACGGGTCACCGGTCAGGTCACGGTTTTCGTGACGGTCACGGATAGATACCCAGAACTGGATAGCCTGGCAAGCCACGCCCATTGCGATCAGCGCAGCACCACCCGCAGCCACAACCAGCAGGGTGTGGAACTGTGGATCGATGTCCTGGCTCAGACGACGGGTCATACCCATGAAGCCCAGTGCGTACAGTGGCATAAAGGCAGTGAAGAAGCCGATAATCCAGAACCAGAACGCGCGTTTACCCCAGGTTTCGTTCAGGGTGAAACCGAACGCTTTCGGGAACCAGTAAGTCACACCAGCGAAGATACCGAAGACCACACCACCGATAATGACGTTATGGAAGTGGGCAATCAGGAACAGACTGTTGTGCAGCACAAAGTCAGCGCCTGGTACTGCCAGCAGAACACCGGTCATACCACCAACAGAGAAGGTGACCAGGAAGCCAACAGTCCACAGCATCGCAGAGTTCATCACAATGCGACCCTGGTACATGGTGAACAGCCAGTTAAAGATTTTCACCCCGGTCGGAATGGCGATAATCATCGTCATAATACCGAAGAAGGCGTTAACGTTCGCGCCCGCGCCCATGGTGAAGAAGTGGTGCAGCCACACGATAAAGGACAGGATGGTAATAACAACTGTTGCCCATACCAGTGAGGTGTAACCAAACAGACGCTTTTTAGAGAAGGTTGCCACCACTTCGGAGAACACACCGAAGACAGGCAGAACCAGGATGTACACTTCCGGATGACCCCAAACCCAAATCAGGTTGACGTACATCATCATGTTGCCGCCCATATCATTGGTAAAGAAATGGAAGCCCAGATAGCGATCCAGGGTCAGCAACGCAAGACATACCGTCAGAACCGGGAAGGAGACGATAATCAGAACGTTAGTACATAGTGACGCCCAGGTAAATACTGGCATCTTGAACATGGTCATGCCTGGGGCACGCATTTTCATGATGGTCACGAAGAAGTTAATACCGGTTAAGGTCGTACCGATACCGGACAGCTGGAGACTCCAGATCCAGTAGTCAACACCTACCCCCGGGCTGTATTCCGCACCGGACAGTGGTGGATACGCCAGCCAGCCGGTCTGTGCGAATTCGCCCACACCCAGTGACAGGTTAACCAGCACTACACCGACCGCAGTCAGCCAGAAGCTCAGGTTATTCAGGAACGGGAAGGCAACGTCACGTGCGCCAATCTGCAGCGGCACGGCGATGTTCATCAGACCCACCACGAATGGCATCGCCACGAAGAAGATCATGATCACGCCGTGAGCGGTGAAGATCTGGTCGTAGTGATGCGGCGGCAGGAAGCCCGCTTCGCCGGCAGACGCCAGCACCTGCTGACCACGCATCATTACCGCATCGGCAAAGCCGCGCAGCAACATGACGAAGGCCATGATGATATACATGATACCAAGACGTTTGTGGTCGATTGACGTCAGCCATTCGGTCCACAGGTATTTCCACTTACCGAAGTAAGTAATTGCTGCTGCAAGCGCCAGACCACCAAGAATGATGGCGGCAACCGTTATCACGATAATAGGCTCGTGTAACGGCACTGCATCCAGTGTTAATTTTCCTAACATCGTTTATTCCTCGGTTCCAGCATGTCCGGCATGAGCGGCGTTACCCATGTCCATACCTTCATGTTCTGCTTTTTCAGCATGTTCTGGCATGGTCATCTTCTCGTGGCTCATGAACTTGTTAATAACCTGCTTAAACAGTTCTGGGTTCGCCTGGGAGAAGAATTCAACCGGGTGGTTTTCGCTCGGAGCAGCGACTTTCTCGAATTCATCCATCGTCAACAGGGTATTTGGTGACTGTTTCGCTTTTGCGACCCACTCATCAAAACCTGCCTGATCGGCGGTGGCGATGGCCTTAAACTTCATGCCAGAGAAGCCTTTACCGCTGAAGTTGGATGAAATACCGTCGAAGGTGCCGGGTTCATTCGCAATCAGGTGCAGTTTAGTCTGCATGCCTGCCATCGCGTAGATCTGGCTACCGAGGGTCGGAATGAAGAACGAGTTCATCACTGAGTTAGAGGTGATCTTGAAGTTCACCGGAGTGTTAGCCGGGAACGCGATCTGGTTAACAGTGGCGATACCCTGTTCCGGATAAATGAACATCCATTTCCAGTCCAGCGCGATAACATCGATCTCAATTGGCTTCACATCGGATGCCAGCGGTTTGCTTGGTTCCAGGGCGTGGGTGGATTTCCACGTCAGGATGCCAAGAAACAGGATGATCAGGATTGGAACGGTCCAGACCACAGCTTCCACTTTATTGGAGTGTGACCAGTTAGGCGTATATTTGGCGTTAGTGTTGGATGCCCGATATTTCCAGGCGAACACGACGGCCATCAAGACTGCCGGAATAACGACGATCAACATCAGGCCAAAGGCCGTCAGTATCAGCGAACGTTGCTCCATTGCAATCTGTCCTTTGGGATTTAACAACGCACTATCGCAACCACTTAACAATAAAGTGCCTGCAATTAATGACAAAATCCCCAAACTTTTATTGTATTTCCTGAGTCTCATTTAACGACCTCAATGACAAGGGCTCTATTGTCGTTTAAGTGTGGCGGCATTTTACGGGAAGGTTTCTGCACTGTAAACCAGCTTAAGGATGTGTCAGGCTGGTGTTGACACCTTTTACTAAGGGTGTCACAGATGTTACTCAAAATGACAAAATATTAACGGGCACAATGAGTTGCCATCATTATAACAGAAATGGCTTATTTTTTCTGAGGAAAAAACTCCACAGATATAAACAACCAAAACTGGTCGCAAATATTTAACAACTTTGCATCATTTGTGAGATATTAATTATACAAAATTAATTGCTCACCGGAGTGTAATATCGGCATCCGAAGAGGATACTTTATCGGTTAAATTTCCCAAAATTAACCGCAACACCCCTATTTTTACATTTGGCGAAAATTTACACGATTGCGCGGTGGTTATTTATGCGCCGTTTTTCTCAGCGCCAAATAGTCTAGTACAGAACCGATAACAATACCGCACAGCGCCAGCGCGATACCCGTCTCAAATAGCGGCGTCAGAATGCCTGTGCTGTTCAGCCAGCCAAGCGCCTGAATCGCCAGTAACAGCAGCCATAGTCCCAGCAACATACAGCCTGCGCTTAAGGCGCGTAATGCCCAGCGATAGCCATCGCGGTAGCGGTTACGCGGCAGGAAGCTTTCTGTGTTCTGGGTATATTCCAGCGTGCGCTTGCATCCCGCCAGCAACAGCAGTCCCGGCAGTGCGGCGACAACCGAGAAGGCGTAAAAGGTCGGCCAGCCCCACAGTTCAACAAACCAGCCTGCTGCAGGTCCTACATACACCCGGCCTACTGCAGATAACGCAGAAAGCAGGGCAAACTGCGTGGCGGAGAACGATTTGTTACACAGCGTCATCAGCAGCGCGACAAACGCTGCAGTGCCCATCCCGCCGCACAGATTCTCCACGAATACTGCGCTGGCCATACTGAACAGGTGTTTGTCGGTCACCGACAGCAGCCAGTAACCCAGATTGGAAACCGCCTGTAAAATGCCGAACAGCATCAGGGCGCGGAACAGCGACAGGCGCTGCATCAGCAGCCCGCCGTACAAAGCGCCGACAATAGTGGCCAGCAGGCCAAGGGTTTTATTGACCAGGCCGACGTCACCAGCATCGAAACCGACGCCGCGGATCAGGAAGGTGGTGGTCAGGCTGGCGGCGAAAGCATCACCCAGCTTATATAACACTATTAAGGAAAGAATCAGCCAGGCGTTGTTGCGGTTAAAGAAATCCCGCAGCGGTTCCATCACCGCCTGCTCCAGAGAACGCGGTTTGGGAATCGCGTTCTCTGGTTCACGGGCGAGCAGGGTGGCGATCACGCCTGGCACCATCATCAACGCCATCAGCCAGTAGGTGGCCTGCCAGCCAAGAAAACGATCGGCCAGCCACAGGGCCAGCCCGCCGGAAACCAGCATCGCTAGCCGGTAGCCGAGCACCGTTATCGCAGCGCCGCTGCCACGTTCTTCTGGCGGCAGGACATCGGTTTTCCAGGCGTCGAACACGATATCCTGCGATGCGGAACAGAACGCGACCAGTACCGCCAGCGCGGCCAGCAGGGTGAGGTCGCGCGAAGGTTCCATAAAGCCCATCGCCACAATACCGGCAATCAGCAACAATTGACTGATCAATAACCACCCGCGCCGACGGCCTAAAAATGGCGGGGTATAGCGGTCCATCATCGGCGACCAGAGAAACTTAAACACATAGGCCTGGCCGACCAGTGAAAAGAAACCGATGGTTTTCAGATCCACGTTTTCCACCGTCATCCACGCCTGCAGTGTGCCGGAAGTCAGAGCAAGCGGGAGTCCGGAGGCGAAACCGAGCAGAAGCAGGAGGGCGGCGTTACGTTGGCTGAAAATACGCAGGTAGTTATTGGTCATACAATCCTTTCGTAAGTCGCCCGGCGCGAGGGCCGGGCGGCATACAGACCTTCCGGGCGGAAAATCTGAAAACACAAAGGGGAACCGTGGCGGCTCCCGTCTGGCTTAACGTGCGTTTTGCTTGATAAAGCTATGGACGCTGGTGTCCTGCGCCATATCGGCAATCACGTCGCTCAGTGTGGAGTTAATCACGTTAGTGATTTTCTCGTTAGACGCGGTCAGCGCGCCTTCCACACTGTAGGTCTGACGGTAGTTCTTCACCTGCTTATTGCCATTTTTCGCGCTGGCGATAATGGAAATGTCCGCTTTGGTGGTGATGCTGTAACGCAGGTTGCCCTGGGTGACGTCAGCATACAGATTGTTGACGACGATCTGCAGGTCGACAGCGCCATTTGGTCCAATCATGTAACCGCGCGCGCCCATCTGCTTCTCCAGCACTTCCTGCAGCAGGAAACGCAGGTCGCGTGATGGTGTTAGGGTAACCAGCTGGCCATCGCGGGTGACTTTTGCCAGCGCCTGGTCGCTGCGCTGATCGGCGCCGTTAATGCTGATGGTAACGCCCATCAGGCTTGGGTCATGCTGTGGTAACTGAATTTTAGGGGAAACATTTAACGTGGTGCTGTTGTTTGCACAGCCAGCCAGAATAAACGCGGCCAGCAGCGGGAATAATAATTTTTTTAACATACTTTTTTCTCGTTCACGTGAGTGGTATTGCTGACAAAACTGCGGCCATCATATCATTGGCTGGCGCGGAGGGAAGCCCTGACTGCGCGTAAATTCATTACCTTGCTCTTTTTCAGATTGTGGGAAGGGGCAGGCAGATGCCAGACTGGTAAACGCAGCGCGATAAGATGCCGCCGTATTGTCGCCAGAGAAAAGAACGAGTTAAGAAATTTTCATCACCGCGCCGCGGATAAGTGAAAAAACCAACTAATATTTAAAGAGATGGCGCTCTGTGCGCTGCCGAAGAGGAGTGTGGTTATGGTTCGCGGACAAATAGAAGAAAAGTTACGTAAGGCGTTTAGTCCGGTGTATCTTGAAGTGCAGGACGAAAGTTACCGTCACAACGTGCCCGCGGGTTCGGAGAGCCATTTCAAGGTCATCATCGTCAGTGACAGTTTTGCCAATCAACGCTTCCTGATGCGCCATCGCGCCATTTATGGTGTGCTGGCCGATGAATTAGCGGGCAGCGTGCATGCACTGGCGTTGCATACCTATACCGTGAAAGAGTGGGAAGGATTACGTGATACGGTGCCGGCATCGCCTGACTGCCGTGGCGCGGGTACGATGGCCTGACGTCTTACGCGATTAATTTCAAAACGGCCTGCGGGCCGTTTTGTCGTTTTTGCCTCTGACGGGCGAACAATTTGCGAGCTGGGCGATAATTTGCGCACAGTACGCCGTTTGAACGGGTTTGCGTTCTCGACTCATCAAGGTGATGCCGCTATAATGCGGCGTCTATTTTTCCGGAATGTCTTCGGGACGCTTCTGGTAACAGGGAATGCGGTTCTGACAACAGAGGCCGTCCCGGTTGTCGGAGAGTACATTTGCGCAGACTGGCGCGGTGTGCTGTCTGAAGTTGACCGAGCACGTGATTTTTTTGAGGTAACAAGATGCAAGTTTCAGTAGAAACCACTCAGGGCTTGGGCCGTCGCGTTGCGATTACCGTCGCTGCTGACGTTATCGAGAGCGCTGTGAAGAAAGAGCTGGTTGACGTGGCTAAAAAAGTGCGTATCGACGGCTTCCGTAAAGGCAAAGTGCCAATGAATGTTGTTGCTCAGCGTTATGGCGCATCTGTGCGTCAGGACGTGCTGGGCGATCTGATGCAGCGCAACTTTGTTGACGCTATCATCAAAGAAAAAATCAACCCGGCTGGCGCACCAAAATATGTGCCGGGCGAGTACAAACTGGGTGAAGACTTCAGCTTCTCCGTTGAGTTCGAAGTGTACCCGGAAGTGGAACTGCAGGGTCTGGACGCTATCGAAGTTGAAAAACCGGTAGTTGAAGTGACCGATGCTGATGTTGACGCGATGCTGGACACCCTGCGTAAGCAGCAGGCTAGCTGGAAAGAAACAGATGCAGCGGCAACAGCGGAAGATCGCGCAACCATCGATTTCACCGGCTCTGTAGACGGTGAAGTGTTCGAAGGCGGCAAAGCGTCTGATTTCGTACTGGCGATGGGCCAGGGTCGTATGATCCCAGGCTTCGAAGAAGGCATCGTTGGCCATAAAGCGGGCGAAACCTTCACTATCGATGTGAAATTCCCGGACGATTACCACGCAGAAAACCTGAAAGGGAAAGACGCGAAGTTCGAAATCGTGCTGAAGAAAGTTGAAGTGCGCGAACTGCCAGAGTTCACCGCTGAATTCATCAGCCGTTTCGGCGTGGAAGACGGTTCCGTTGACGGCCTGCGTGCTGAAGTGCGTAAAAACATGGAACGCGAGCTGAAAGGCGCAGTGCGTAACCGCATCAAGTCTCAGGCTATCGATGGCCTGGTTGCGGCGAATGAAATCGACGTACCTGCTGCACTGATTGACAGCGAAGTGGACGTTCTGCGTCGTCAGGCTGCACAGCGTTTCGGCGGCAACGAGAAACAAGCGCTTGAATTACCACGTGAACTGTTCGAAGAGCAGGCAAAACGCCGCGTAGTGGTTGGTTTGCTGCTGGGCGAAGTCATTCGCACCAACGAGCTGAAAGCTGACGAAGACCGTGTGAAAGCGCTGATCGAAGAGATGGCGTCTGCGTATGAAGATCCACAGGAAGTGATCGAGTTCTACAGCAAAAACAACGAGCTGATGAACAACATGCGTAACGTTGCTCTGGAAGAGCAGGCTGTTGAAGCGGTTCTGGCAAAAGCCAAAGTCACTGAGAAAGCGACTGGCTTCCAGGACCTGATGAATCAGACTGCTAACGCCTGATTCCTGCGCTAAAACGCCTTAAAAAAGGCCCGCTACCGTAAGGTTGCGGGCCTTTTGCTTAACTATTTTCCGGCAAAGCTCATCTTTTACTGCTTATTTGCTTAATTAAGCGGCGAATTATCGTCTATGCTGCTTTTCCTGGTTAGCGATTGACGAAAACGTTGTTATGCTTGAAAGAGCGGGGCAACATCCCCAGATACTCTTCAGCACCACCCGTAATTGTTGCGCTGACTGATTACCCGTCCGGATGGCGTCGGTGAGTGAGGGGAAGCATAGTGTTCCCGGGCTCACTCAAGTAGAATCGGTACAGAGTGTTGCCAAAGTGAAATTTATCCAGGAGACGGTAATGTCATACAGTGGCGAACGTGAAATAACTGCACCTCACATGGCGTTAGTGCCAATGGTGGTTGAACAAACCTCGCGCGGCGAGCGTTCTTACGACATCTATTCGCGCTTGCTGAAAGAGCGCGTGATCTTCCTCACCGGTCAGGTTGAGGATCATATGGCCAACCTGATTGTGGCGCAGATGCTGTTTCTGGAAGCGGAAAACCCGGAAAAAGACATCTACCTGTATATCAACTCTCCTGGTGGCGTGATTACTGCAGGGATGTCGATTTACGACACCATGAAATTTATTAAGCCGGACGTCAGCACCATCTGTATGGGCCAGGCGTGCTCCATGGGCGCGTTTCTGCTGACGGCGGGCGCGGCAGGTAAGCGTTTCTGTCTGCCAAACTCACGTGTGATGATCCACCAGCCACTGGGCGGTTACCAGGGCCAGGCGACAGACATTGAAATCCATGCGCGTGAAATCCTTAAAGTTAAGGGCCGTATGAATGAGCTGATGGCGCACCATACGGGCAAATCTCTTGAAGAAATAGAGAGAGACACTGAGCGCGACCGTTTCCTCTCTGCCGCTGAAGCGGTAGAGTATGGTTTAGTGGATGGCATACTGGACAAGCGCATCTAAAGGCTTACGCGTGTGCGCCAGGCTATAGTTAAAAGGCGCAGATGTGAGTGGCACGAGACAAGGGCAGCGCAGCGGCGCTGCCAGCGCCGCAAACCAGGCGGACCAGGATAAAGAGAAGAGGTTAACTGATGACAGATAAGCGCAAAGACGGTTCAGGAAAGCTGCTGTACTGCTCTTTTTGCGGCAAAAGCCAGCATGAAGTACGTAAGCTGATTGCCGGGCCGTCAGTGTATATCTGCGATGAGTGTGTCGATCTGTGTAACGACATCATTCGCGAAGAGATTAAAGAAGTCGCCCCGCATCGCGAGCGCAGTGCACTGCCGACACCGCATGAAATCCGCCATCATCTCGACGATTATGTTATCGGCCAGGAGAAGGCGAAAAAGGTGCTGGCAGTCGCGGTGTACAACCACTACAAGCGCCTGCGCAATGGCGATACCAGCAACGGTATCGAACTGGGCAAGAGTAACATTCTGCTGATTGGTCCTACCGGTAGCGGTAAAACCCTGCTGGCGGAAACCTTAGCGCGTCTGCTGGATGTGCCATTTACCATGGCGGATGCCACCACGCTGACCGAAGCCGGTTATGTCGGTGAGGACGTGGAAAACATCATCCAGAAACTGCTGCAGAAATGTGACTACGACGTGCAGAAAGCCCAGCGCGGCATCGTTTACATTGATGAGATTGATAAGATCTCGCGTAAGTCGGACAACCCATCGATTACGCGTGACGTTTCCGGTGAAGGCGTCCAGCAGGCGCTGCTGAAACTGATCGAAGGGACGGTGGCTGCCGTTCCGCCGCAGGGTGGTCGTAAACATCCGCAGCAGGAATTCCTGCAGGTGGACACCTCGAAAATCCTGTTTATCTGTGGCGGTGCATTTGCAGGCCTCGATAAAGTGATTTCACAGCGTGTGGAAACCGGCAGTGGTATCGGCTTCGGTGCAACGGTAAAAGGTAAGTCGCAGAAAGCAACAGAAGGCCAGCTGCTGTCGCAGGTGGAGCCGGAAGATTTGATCAAGTTCGGTCTGATTCCTGAATTTATCGGGCGTCTGCCTGTAGTGGCGACGCTGAATGAATTGAGTGAAGAAGCACTGATTCAGATCCTGCGTGAGCCGAAAAATGCCCTGACCAAAC
This sequence comes from Erwinia sp. V71, assembly GCF_965644245.1. Classification (NCBI taxonomy): domain Bacteria; kingdom Pseudomonadati; phylum Pseudomonadota; class Gammaproteobacteria; order Enterobacterales; family Erwiniaceae; genus Erwinia; species Erwinia sp. V71. The sequence goes on along the minus strand of NZ_CBFFRK010000003.1, from coordinate 57,406 downwards.
AGTACCAGGCCCTGTTTAACCTCGAAGGGGTTGAACTGGAGTTCCGTGAAGAAGCGCTGACGGCGATCGCGAAGAAAGCCATGTCACGCAAAACCGGTGCGCGTGGTCTGCGTTCGATTGTTGAAGGTGCGCTGCTGGATACCATGTATGACCTGCCTTCCATGGAAGATGTGGAAAAAGTGGTGATTGATGAATCCGTGATTGATGGACAAAGCGAACCAATGCTGATTTACGGAAAACATGAAGCACAACAGGCTTCTGGCGAATAAATAAGCAAATCAATCCAGTTAGTTACCATAAAAAGGGGAAAATTTTTTCCCCTTTTGCTTTTCTCACGCGCTTAACGTTGAATGTCTGACATTCATCCCCATATACTCAGTTACCTGTGGGTTGACTGCCTGAACTTTTCTGAATCATTCGGGTGGCGGTAAGGCGGCAGGGCTGCGTCTTTGCAACCTGAGTATGAAGGGGAATGTGGTTCCCACCACCCTGGCGGACTATAACTAAGAGAGAGCTCTATGAATCCTGAGCGTTCTGAACGCATTGAAATCCCTGTGTTGCCGTTGCGCGACGTAGTGGTTTATCCGCACATGGTAATTCCGTTGTTTGTAGGTCGGGAAAAATCGATTCGGTGCTTAGAAGCCGCCATGGATCACGATAAAAAGATCATGCTGGTAGCACAGAAAGAGGCTTCAACGGATGAACCTGGCATAAACGATCTCTTCTCGGTAGGGACGGTTGCATCCATTCTGCAAATGCTGAAATTGCCGGATGGCACGGTAAAAGTGCTGGTTGAAGGCCTGCAACGCGCCCGTATCACCACGCTGGCCGATAACGGCGACCACTTCACTGCCCAGGCGGAATACCTGGCGTCGGCGGAACTTGATGAGCGCGAGCAGGAAGTGCTGGTGCGCACCGCGATTAATCAGTTTGAAGGCTATATCAAACTGAACAAAAAAATCCCGCCGGAAGTACTGACGTCGCTGAACAGCATCGACGACGCAGCGCGTCTCGCCGATACCGTTGCAGCGCATATGCCACTGAAACTGGCCGATAAGCAGTCAGTGCTGGAGATGTCAGACGTCAACGAACGTCTGGAATATCTGATGGCAATGATGGAGTCAGAAATCGACCTGTTGCAGGTGGAAAAACGCATCCGCAACCGCGTCAAAAAGCAGATGGAGAAGAGTCAGCGCGAGTACTATCTGAATGAGCAAATGAAAGCGATTCAGAAAGAACTGGGCGAAATGGACGATGCGCCTGACGAAAATGAAGCGCTGAAGCGCAAGATTGACGCGGCAAAAATGCCGAAAGAAGCGCATGAAAAAGCCGAAGCTGAGCTGCAGAAGCTGAAAATGATGTCGCCGATGTCCGCCGAAGCCACCGTCGTACGTGGTTATATCGACTGGATGGTACAGGTGCCATGGAATGCGCGCAGCAAGGTGAAAAAAGATCTGCGTAAAGCGCAGGAGACGCTGGATACCGACCACTATGGTCTGGAGCGCGTCAAAGACCGTATTCTGGAATATTTAGCGGTACAGAGCCGTGTCAGCAAAATCAAAGGCCCGATTCTGTGCCTGGTGGGACCGCCAGGGGTAGGTAAAACCTCACTCGGCCAGTCCATCGCCAAAGCGACCGGTCGCAAATATGTGCGTATGGCGCTGGGCGGCGTGCGTGACGAAGCGGAAATACGTGGTCACCGCCGTACCTATATCGGCTCTATGCCAGGTAAACTGATTCAGAAAATGGCGAAAGTGGGCGTCAAAAACCCGCTGTTCCTGCTGGATGAGATCGACAAAATGTCATCCGACATGCGTGGCGATCCGGCTTCCGCGTTGCTGGAAGTGTTAGATCCGGAACAGAATATCGCGTTTAACGATCACTATCTGGAAGTGGATTACGATCTTTCTGACGTGATGTTTGTGGCAACGTCTAACTCCATGAACATCCCGGCACCGCTGCTGGACCGTATGGAAGTGATTCGTCTTTCCGGTTATACCGAAGATGAAAAACTGAATATTGCCAAACAGCATCTGTTGCCGAAACAGATTGAACGCAATGCGCTGAAAGAGAGCGAAATCAGCGTTGATGACAGCGCCATTATTGGCATCATTCGTTACTACACGCGTGAAGCGGGTGTGCGTAGCCTGGAACGCGAACTGTCGAAACTGTGCCGTAAGGCGGTGAAAGCGCTGTTGCTGGATAAGTCAGTGAAACATATCCGCATTGATGGCGATAATCTGAAAGATTATCTCGGCGTGCAGCGTTTCGACTATGGCCGTGCCGACAGCGAAAACCGCGTAGGTCAGGTAACCGGTCTGGCGTGGACGGAAGTGGGCGGCGATCTGCTGACCATTGAAACCGCCTGCGTACCAGGCAAAGGTAAACTGACTTACACCGGTTCTCTCGGTGAAGTGATGCAGGAATCTATCCAGGCCGCGCTGACTGTTGTGCGCGCTCGTGCTGAGAAACTGGGTATCAATGGCGACTTCTACGAGAAACGTGATATTCACGTTCACGTACCTGAAGGTGCCACGCCGAAAGATGGTCCGAGCGCCGGTATTGCGATGTGCACCGCACTGGTGTCCTGTCTGACCGGCAACCCGGTGCGTTCCGATGTGGCGATGACCGGTGAAATCACCCTGCGTGGTCAGGTACTGCCGATTGGCGGCCTGAAAGAAAAACTGCTGGCTGCACACCGTGGCGGCATCAAAACGGTGTTAATTCCGGATGAAAATAAACGCGATCTGGAAGAGATTCCGGATAACGTGATTGCCGATTTGGAAATCCATCCGGTAAAACGCATCGAGGAAGTGCTGACGCTGGCGTTGCAGAATGCGCCTTATGGCATGCAGGTTGCCACCGCTAAATAGTGATTTAAGGCAAATATAACCAAAAAGTGGGGCTGGCAGGTGAAATGATGCTTGCCAGCCTTTTTTTGTCTCGCTAACTTAGGTAGCTGATCGAATTGGTAACGTGAACGAATAACGTTGTCTCGACTCATCAGGCTTGATATAACTTGCAGCGCGTTCGCAACGAGCCCGGAAGCTCGGATGCGAGGTGAATAATAAAGAGGGGATGAATAGAGTGAATAAGTCACAATTGATCGACAAAATTGCTGCGAATGCTGACATTTCTAAAGCTGCAGCTGGACGTGTATTAGATGCATTTATTGCTTCAGTTTCCGATTCTCTGAAAGCAGGCGACGAAGTGGCGCTGGTTGGTTTTGGCACTTTCTCCGTGCGTGAACGTTCTGCACGTACTGGCCGCAACCCACAGACTGGTAAAGAAATTACCATTCCAGCAGGCAAAGTTCCCGGTTTCCGCGCGGGCAAAGCGCTGAAAGACGCCGTTAACTAAGCGTAGTTAATTGTCCACTGAAGTAATTTCTTCGCTGGATTGAGGACGACCAAAGCGTTCTCATGTAACATACCGGGCACATCAGACAAATGATGTGCCTTTTTTTATCCTGGTCTGTGACAAATGCGCTGTGCGGATGTCATAAGACTGGCCGATAGCTGCAGGCCTGAAATGCAGCTGCGCTTGCCGCGCGGACGCGGGAGCTAAGCGTAGGTTTATTCACACTACAGTGGAGTGTTGGCATACCATGATGGACAATTTACGCGCGGCGTCGAACCATGTCGTGCTCAAGATTATTTTAGGTTTGATTATCCTGTCATTTGTGCTGACCGGAGTGGGCGAATTTTTGGTTGGCGGAAATGGTGATTACGCCGCAAAAGTGAACGGGCAGGAGATCAGCCGGGCACAGCTGGAACGTGCGTTTTCCTCTGAGCGTAGCCGCCAGCAGCAGATGCTGGGCGAGCAGTTCTCCCAGCTGGCCGGTAACGAAGGTTACATGCAGCAGATGCGTCAGCAGGCGCTCTCTCAGCTGGTTGATGAAGTGCTGCTCGACCAGTATGCCAAAGATCTGAAACTGGCAATCAGCGACGATCAGATTAAACAGGCAATTTTCACTCAGCCTGCTTTCCAGACCGATGGCAAATTTGATAATGCCAAATATCTCGCGCTAATCGGCAATATGGGCTTCACGGCTGACCAGTATGCAGAAGCACTGCGCAAGCAGCTGACCACTCAGCAGCTGGTGACTGCGGTCGCGGGCACCGACTTTATGCTCTCAGGTGAAGCTGATTCGCTGGCTGCACTGGTTTCACAGCAACGCAGCGTGCGCACGGCCACCATCGATGTGACCAAACTGACGGCGCAGCAGCAGGCGAGTGACGAAGAGATTAAGAACTACTACGAGCAGCATAAAAATGACTTTATGGCGCCGGAGCAGTTCCGTGTGAGCTACATCAAACTGGATGCGGCAAACATGCAGGAAACCGCCAGCGACAGCGACATTCAGAGCTGGTACGACGAACACAAAGCTGAGTTCGGCCAGCCACAACGCAACCGTTACAGCATTATTCAGACCAAAACGGAAGCGGATGCGCAGGCGATTGTTGACCAGCTGAAAAATGGCGCTGATTTTGCCGCGCTGGCGAAAGAGAAATCTGTCGATCCTATCTCTCGCCGTAACGGCGGCGATATGGGCTGGCTGGAGCCATCCACCACGCCTGATGAGCTGAAAGAGGCTAATCTGACCAGCAAAGGCCAGCTCTCTGGTGTGGTCAAGTCTTCCGTCGGTTTCCTGGTGGTGCGTCTGGATGATATTCAGCCGGAGCAGATCAAACCGCTGGCCGAGGTGCGTGACAGCATCATCGATAAAGTGAAGCAGGAAAAAGCGGTCGACGCCTACTACAAACTGCAGTCAAAAGTGAGTGATGCGGCAAGCAACAACACCGAATCGCTGGCTGGTGCTGAGCAGGCGGCGGGTGTGAAAGCGGTGGAAACCAGCTGGTTTGACCGTGACAGCCTGCCGGCAGAGCTGAATTTCGATGCGGTGAAACAGGCGATTTTCAACGGTGGTTTAGTGGGTGAAAACGGTGCGCCGGGCAGCAACTCCGATATCATTACCGTTGATGGCGATCGTGCTTTTGTGCTGCGCATCAGCGAGCATAAAGCTGAAGCGGTGAAACCGTTTGCTGAGGTGCAGGCGCAAATTACTGGCACCATTAAACGCAACAAAGCGGAAAAACAGGCGCGTACTGACGCGGATAAAATCCTTGCTGAGCTGAAAGCGGGCAAAGATGATGCGCTGAAAGCGGCAGGCCTGAGCTTTGCGGATGCGAAAACCCTGACCCGTACTGGCCAGGACCCGCTGACCCAGGCGGCCTTTGCGTTACCACAACCGGCGAAAGATAAAGCCTCTTACGGTATCAGCGAAGATATGCAGGGCAATGTGGTACTGCTGGCGCTGGATAAGGTGGAAGCAGGCACGCTGCCTGAGCAGCAGAAGCAGGCGATGGTGCGTGGTGTGACACAAAACAATGCGCAAATCGCTTTCGAAGCACTGCTGAGCAATCTGCGTAAAGAAGCCAAAGTGAAATACGGCGCAGCGGCACAACAGTAATCCGCTACGCAATTTCTCTGCAACAAACTGCAACTCAAAAGGCCGCTTACGCGGCCTTTTCCATTTTTGGGTTTTGCCATTTGTCGCGTAAGTCAGGCGGCGGTAGCGTAGCGCTGCTGTTACACACATGAAGGAACCACAGCATGATAAAAAACCGGCTGAATGCCTTAGCTATCGTTCTGGCGCTGACCACGGAAACGCTGTCATCAGCATGGGCGGCAGAGACTCACCACGCTCCGGTGGAAACGAAAACGCTGAGCGAAAGCAAGGCGGAAGAGGGGCTTGTCAGTATCAACAGCGCCAGCGCCGAGGAACTGGCGGCGGCAATGAATGGTGTTGGCATTAAAAAAGCCGAAGCGATCGTCAGCTATCGCGAGACCTATGGTCCGTTCAGCGCCGTAGAACAGCTAAAGGAGGTGCCCGGTATTGGCAGTGCGCTGGTTGAGCGTAATGCCGCCCGGCTAAAATTGTGATCTGATTCCCAGACTGGCGCTTCGCTGACGAGGCGCAGGATAACAAACTGCTAACATTTGGAGGTCATACCAGTGGTGTGACCTCTTTTTCTTTGGGCGAACCGATGAGGCAACGAGGCTATGCAAACAAAAATTAAAGTACGCGGCTATCATCTGGATGGCTTTCTGCATGTGAATAATGCCCGTTATCTCGAATTCCTTGAAGAGGCGCGCTGGGAGTGGCTGGAAAACAGTGACGCGCTGCGCTGGATGATGGCGCACAACATTATCTTCGTGGTGGTGAATATCAATATTAACTATCGCCGGCCAGCAGTGGCGGGGGATGTTCTGATTATTGACAGCCATCTGGTGAAAATCAGTGATACCAGCGGTGTGCTTAGTCAGAAAGTGTTACTCGATGACGGCACGCTGGTGGCGGATGCGATGCTGACGTTTGTCTGTATTGACCCGAAAACGAAAGCCGCATTGCCATTAGATGGCGAATTACGCGTGCATATGAAATCAATGCTGCGGGAATAGCGATGTCGTTATTTTCATAACATTGCCGGGTTTTTCCCGGCAGCTTTGGTATGCGAACAGAAACAAACGGCCTTCCCCATGCGTGCGTGAAGGCCGCCGGCACGATCAGTTGAGGCCTGTTTTTGCTTTCATCGCCGCCATGACTGCCGTGCTGTTAGCCTGATAATCCGCCAGCCCTTTGGCGCGCAGGTGACAGGCGGCACATTCGCCACAACCATCCCCTTTAATGCCGTTGTAGCAGGTCAGCGTCTGCTGACGCACCAGCGGCAGCTGCTGCCAGTAATCGGCCAGTGCCCAGGTCTCGGCTTTATTCAGCCACATCAGCGGAGTTTCAAAACGGACGTTGCGCGCCATACCCAGCTCAATCGCGTGATTCAGTGCTTTAACAAACTCATCGCGGCAATCGGGATAACCGGAAAAATCGGTTTCGCAGACGCCGGTAATCACCGCGTCGGCTTCCACCTGGTAAGCATAAATGGAGGCCAGCGTCAGAAACAGAATATTGCGTCCCGGCACAAAAGTGCTCGGCAGACCACTGGCGGCGGGGTCGTAAGCAGGAACCGGAATGTTGTCGCGCGTCAGGCTGCTGACGGCCAGTTCATTCAGCAGACGAACATCCAGCACTTTATGTGCCCGTGCACCCAGCTGCAGCGATAGCGCCTGGGCGACGTCGATCTCTTCACGATGACGCTGACCATAATCAAAAGTGACACAATGCACTTCATCATACTGCGCCAGCGCCTGAATCAGGCAGGTGGTTGAGTCCTGTCCACCGCTAAACACTACTACTGCACGTTTCATATCAGGCCTTCGTCATCTTAGTTCGCTACATTAGCCGCGTATGGTACTGCCTGCGCCCGCTTCACTCAATCGCCACCGGCGGTGGCACCCACGCACGGGTAAAATCAAACCAGCCCCAGGCATTCAGATGGATGCCCTGTACGCCAGGTGGTGCGCTGATCTGGTAGCGATAATTAAACAGTGGCGTGACCAGTGCATCGTTCATCAGCTGGCGGAAACTGTGCTGCAACGCACTCAGCCGCACGGCTTCCTCTGGCTGCGCCTGGATTTGCTGCAGAGTGGTAAGCAACTCCTGATAGCGTGCGTGGCTGAGAATGGCGGACCACAGGGGATCGAGGCGCAGCCAGCTTTCCAGCGTAAACTCAGGGGCGTCGCCAATGCGCCGGTCACCCATTAATAAATCGGCGTCTTCCAGCGCGGCATAATCCGCCCAGTTCTTGGCCGGATGAAAGTGCAGTTCCAGCTGGCAGTGATGCTTAGCCAGCAGTTTCTGCAGGGCAAGCGCCATCGCATCCAGTTCGACGGGTAAATGGTAGTGCAGGCTGAGGGTGGCAGGCAGCGCGACATCATCGGCCGACCAGTCCGGCAGCGGCCAGCCAGGTAACATCTCCTGACTGGGCGTAATCAGCCCTTCTTCCACCGGCAGTTGTGCAATGAGTTGTGCCTCGTGTAACAGGCGCATCACTTTGGTTGCCTGCTGCCGGTTCAGGTGGCGCTGCTGGTTAATCGCCAGATAGCAGAAACCGAGGCTGATACCGTTGCTCACCGGCCGCAGTAAATCCAGTTCATCCCGTGCGCCAATGGCAATCTGCACCGGGTGGCGGCAACTGGTGCCCAGCTGGCTGTCGAACAGCTGCGGCGTGATCCAGTATTCGATGGTTTGCATCAGTGGCAGACGCAGGTGATAGCCGCTGTGGCTCTCGATGCGTACCAGCGTCGGCGTGAAGTGGCTTAGCCGGTAGGGACCTGCGCCCAGTGTGGCATCGCCGGGGTGTGGCAGCAGGCATAATACTGTGGCCAGACGGTGCGCCAGCCAGTAATCAGGACTGTGCAGTTCGAAGCGCAGGCAGAGCGCGTGAGCCAGTGTCACCTGCCTGACGCTGGCAAGCAGTTTTGCTCCCACTTCACTGGCGAGGATCTGCTGCAGTTGCTGCTGAAGCTGGGCGGCACTGATCACTTCGCCGTTATGCCAGCGCAACTGCGGGCGCAGATAGAATAACCACTCGCGCTGGTTGTGATGGCACACCCAATGGTGCGCCAGATCGCCCACCACCTGATTTCCCTCAAACCGTGTCAGCCCGGCATACAAATGGCAGCACAGATGCTGCTCCGCACGGCCGCTGGCATACAGTGGGGTAAGGGACTCCAGCGGGCGGTAGTAGGGAATACGCAGCGTCGGCGTATCATGCTGCCACTGTCCACCCATAAACGGCTGCAACAGCTGGCCAAGCTGCTCCGGCGCCAGCTGTGCCAGTTGCAATGCATGTTGTGATTGTCCGCGATCGAGCTGTTGCTGCAGCAGAGCGCTGCGCAGGTGTTGTGGTGTTTGCAGAAAACGCAGCTCGCCGCGTCTGCCACGTCCAGCCTGCGCCTGCCATGTCAGCCATTGCGCCTGCTGCCACTGGCGCAGCAGAGTACGCAGATGGCGTTCACTGCAGAAGCACAGCGCGGCCATCTCCGCCACGCTGGTATGTTGTGGCGCGCCATTGCTGTGTTGCCACAGACGCGCGAACTGATTGAGATGATTGAGCTGGCGCACAGCATAAATCCGGAAGGGTTTTCATAAAGTATTCACTATTAGTTCCGTAATTGCCAGGTGATACTGTGTACTCAACGCTGCACAAAAACCGGAGGTGAGATGTCGCGTTTAGCTGCTTTTGATATGGATGGCACCCTGCTGTTACCCAACCATCGTCTGGGTGACGAAACCATTGCCAGTCTGCGTGCACTGAAGGCGCGCGAGGTGATTCTGGCGTTTGCCACTGGCCGGCATTTTCTCGAGATGAAGCTCCTTGCCACTGAACTGGCGCTCGATGCCTGGCTGATTACCGGTAATGGCACCAGAGTGCACAACATGCATGGCGAAGCGCTGCATACCAGTGACCTCCCGGCGGATATCGCCTGGCAGGTGATCCATACGGCCTGGGATACCCGCGCCACACTGCACGTGTTTAATGATGATGGCTGGTTTACCGGTCAGCATGTGCCGGAGATTTTAACGGCGCACCAGATGAGCAGCTTCACTTATCAGCTGGCAGAATTACGTGACTTCCCGGCGGACAAGGTAACCAAAATCTGTTTTGTCGCGCCACATGAAGAGTTATTAGGTCTGGAGATGCAACTGCGTGAAGCGCTGGGCGAACGCGCGCATATCTGCTTCTCCGCCTGGGATTGCCTTGAAGTGCTGCCGCTGAACTGTAATAAAGGCGCGGCGCTGAACTTTCTCAGCCATCACCTCGGGTTCACCATGGCGGATTGCATGGCCTTTGGCGACGCAATGAACGACCGCGAGATGCTGTCGGATGTCGGCCACGGATTTATTATGGGCAACGCCATGCATCAGCTCAAAACGGCGCTGCCGCATTTACCGGTTATTGGACATTGCGCGACACAGGGCGTGTCGCATTATTTAAATCACTGGCTGACGACACCACACCTTAATTATTCCCCCGAATTCTGAGGTCATTCCAGCACGCCGGACCGGATAGTCCGGCTTTTTTATTGCAATGCCTGCTGCCATGGCGTGATATCGCCAATATATTCCTGCACCCAGTCAGGGTTGTAATAGCTGTCGAGATAACGTTCACCGCTGTCGCACAGCAGGGTGACAATCGCGCCCTGGCGACCCTGTTCGCGCATTTCGCGCGCCACCTGCAACGCACCCCAGATATTGGTGCCGGTTGAGGCGCCAGCCTTACGTCCGAGGGTTTTCTCCAGCCACAGCATGGCGGCAATACTGGCGCCATCCGGCACTTTCAGCATGCGGTCAATCACATCGGGGATAAATGACGGCTCCACGCGCGGGCGGCCAATGCCCTCAATCCGGCTGCCGACTGCACTGGTTAACTGCGCATCGCGCCGCTGCCAGTAGTCATAAAACACCGAATTCTCCGGGTCCACCACCAGCAGTTGCGTATCATGTCCCTGATACCGCAGGTAGCGACCAAGAGTGGCTGAGGTGCCGCCGGTGCCTGCGCTCATCACAATGGTATCCGGCACCGGGTAAGGTTCGCTGGCCATCTGCCGAAAAATACTTTCGGCAATATTGTTATTGCCGCGCCAGTCGGTGGCGCGTTCGGCATAGGTAAACTGATCCATAAAATGGCCGTGCAGATCGCGCGCCAGACGCTCTGACTCGGCATACAGCTGGCAGGGATCGCTCACGAAATGGCACTGCCCGCCATAAAAGGCAATCTGTTCAATCTTGCGTCGCGCGGTGCTGGCAGGCACCACGGCAATAAACGGCAGACCCAGCAGGCGGGCAAAATAGGCTTCCGATACCGCGGTACTGCCGGAAGAGGCCTCGATAATTGGCTGGCCCTGTTTGATCCAGCCATTGCTTAAGCCATACAGGAACAGTGAGCGTGCCAGGCGGTGTTTCAGGCTGCCGGTCGGGTGGGTGCTTTCATCTTTTAAATAGAGCCAGATACCGGGGAAGTCCGGCAGCGCAAGGCGGATCAGATGCGTATCGGCGGAACGCTGAAAGTCCGCGTTAATTTCATTAATGGCGTATTTGACCCACTGACTGCTCATGATGCTGCTCCTGGAAATAGTCGCTACAGAGTAAGGCATTTGTGGGAAAAAAGGTTTATCTTCTTTCCTGTATAATCGCCTGCTAAGAGAAAATTTTTCTCCGGAGTGTCGTCATGCTAGATAAAACTGACCGCAAACTGCTGGCGCTGCTGCAACAGGATTGCACCCTGTCACTGCAGGCGCTGGCCGATGCGGTAAATCTCACCACCACGCCCTGCTGGAAACGGCTGAAGAAGCTGGAGGATGACGGCATCATTCGCGGTAAAGTGGCGCTGCTGGACAGTGAAAAAATCGGATTGTCACTGACCGCCTTTATGCTGATTAAAACCCAGCAGCACAGCAGTGTCTGGTATCAGCAGTTTGTTGAGGTGGTGCACAGCCTGCCGGAAGTGATGGCGTTTTACCGTATGGCGGGTGAGTACGACTATCTGCTGCGTATCCAGGTGGAGGATATGAAATCCTATGATGCGTTCTACAAACGATTAGTGAACGGCGTTCCGGGACTGCTTGATGTCACTTCAAGCTTTGCCATGGAAGAGATAAAATACACCACGGCACTGCCAGTGAATTGTTAATTATTGAGGTCTATTACCTCAGCCGATTTTATTCAGGACATATTGCGTGCGATTGTTTAGCCAATTACGTTGGTTTTTTGCCCGGGAATGGCGTCGTTATCTGGGCGCGGTGTCGTTGTTGATTGTGATAGCGATTTTGCAGCTGCTGCCGCCAAAAGTGGTCGGTGAAGTGGTCGACGGCGTGACACAACAACAGATGAACACCGGACAAATTCTGCTGTGGATTGGTGCCATGCTGCTTACTGCGGTGGTGGTCTACCTGCTGCGCTATGTCTGGCGCGTGCTGCTGTTTGGCGCCTCTTATCAACTGGCGGTGGAACTGCGCGAGGATTTCTATCGCCAGCTGAGCCGGCAACATCCCGAATTTTACCTGCGTCACCGTACCGGTGATCTGATCGCTCGTGCGACCAACGATGTCGATCGCGTGGTGTTTGCGGCCGGCGAAGGCGTGCTGACGCTGGTGGATTCGCTGGTGATGGGGCTGATGGTGCTGCTGGTAATGAGCACGCAAATCAGCTGGCAGCTAACTCTGCTGGCGCTGCTGCCAATGCCGCTGATGGCGCTGGTGATTAAGCGCTACGGCGAGCAACTGCATAACCGCTTCAAACTGGCGCAGGCGGCGTTCTCCTCTTTAAACGATCAGACGCAGGAGAGCCTGACCAGTATCCGCATGATCAAAGCCTTTGGTCTGGAAGATCATCAGTCCGCGCGTTTCGCGGCGATTGCCCGTGATGCCGGTGAAAAAAATATGCGTGTGGCGCGCGTCGATGCGCGTTTCGATCCGACCATCTATATCGCGATTGGTCTGTCCAATCTGCTGGCAATTGGCGGCGGTAGCTGGATGGTGTGGCACGGGCAGATGACGCTTGGCCAGCTGACCAGCTTTGTGATGTATCTCGGCCTGATGATCTGGCCGATGCTGGCGCTGGCATGGATGTTTAATATCGTCGAGCGCGGCAGTGCGGCGTGGAGCCGTATCCGCTCGCTGCTGAACGAAGCGCCCGCTGTTGCCGATGGTGATAAAACCCTGACAGAAGGGCGTGGTCTGCTGCAGGTGGCAGTCCGTGAATTTACTTATCCGGGCAGCCAGCAGCCTTCGCTGCGCAATATTAATGTCAATCTGAAACCCGGCCAGATGCTGGGATTGTGCGGGCCCACCGGGGCAGGCAAAACCACGTTACTGAGCCTGATTCAGCGCCATTTCGACAGTGCGCAGGGTGATATTCGTTATCACGGTATGCCGCTGACGCAGCTGCGCATCGACAACTGGCGCAGCCGGCTGGCGGTGGTGAGTCAGACACCATTCCTGTTCTCTGACAGCGTGGCGAACAATATTGCCCTTGGGCGGCCGAATGCCACGCGCAGTGACATTGAGCGGGTGGCGCGTCTGGCCAGCGTGCATGACGATATTCTGCGTCTGCCGCAGGGTTATGAAACTGAAGTCGGTGAACGTGGTGTGATGTTGTCCGGCGGGCAAAAACAGCGTATTGCCATCGCCCGCGCGTTGCTGCTGGATGCCGAAATTTTGCTGCTGGATGATGCGCTGTCGGCCGTCGATGGGCGCACTGAACATCAGGTCCTGCACAATTTACGCAGCTGGGGAGAAGGGCGCACGGTGATTATCAGCGCCCATCGTCTGTCGGCACTGACCGAAGCGAATGAGATTCTGGTGATGCAGCATGGCGTGGTGGCACAACGTGGCAGCCATGATCAGCTGGCTGCGCAGAACGGCTGGTACAGTGATATGAACCGCTATCAGCAGCTGGAAGCGGCACTGGACGACGATGAGAATGAAAAGGGAGTGCCCCATGGCTAATCTGACGACGCTGTGGCCGACGTTAAAACGTTTACTGGCCTACGGTAAGCCGTGGCGAAAATCGCTGGGCATCGCGGTGCTGCTGTTGTGGATCGCGGCGGCGGCGGAAGTGCTGGGTCCCATTCTGATCAGCTACTTTATTGATAATCTGGTGGCAAAACACCAGATGCCGCTGGGCATCGTGCTGGGGCTGGTCTCGGCGTATATCCTGCTGCAGCTGCTGGCCGCGGCACTGCATTACAGTCAGTCACTGTTGTTTAACCAGGCGGCGGTTGGCGTGGTGCAACGTCTGCGCAGCGATGTGATGGATGCGGCATTACGCCAGCCGCTGAGCGCATTTGATACCCAGCCGGTCGGGCAGATTATCTCGCGTGTCACCAACGACAGTGAAGTGGTGCGCGATCTCTATGTCACGGTGGTGGCGACGGTGTTGCGTAGCGCGGCGCTGATTAGCGCCATGCTGGTGGCGATGTTCAGCCTCGACTGGCGTATGGCGCTGGTGGCGGTGACCATTTTCCCGGCCGTGCTGATTGTGATGCTGATCTATCAGCGTTACAGCACGCCGATTGTGCGTCGGGTGCGCAGCTATCTGGCGGATATCAATAACGGCTTTAATGAAGTGATTAACGGCATGAGCGTGATCCAGCAGTTCCGCCAGCAGGCGCGCTTTGGTGAACGTATGGGCGAAGCCAGCCGTTCGCACTATCTGGCGCGTATGCAGACCCTGCGGCTGGATGGCTTTTTACTGCGCCCGCTGTTAAGCCTGTTCTCGGCCATGATCCTGTGCGGCCTGATGCTGTTGTTTGGCTTTTCGGAGGTCGGCAGCATCGAGGTTGGCGTGTTGTATGCCTTTATTAACTACCTTGGTCGTCTCAATGAGCCGTTGATTGAGCTGACCACCCAGCAGTCGATGCTGCAGCAGGCGGTGGTGGCGGGTGAGCGGATGTTCGAGCTGATGGATGCGCCGCGTCAGCAGTACGGTGACGACAATCAGCCGTTAACCAGTGGCCGTATTGAGGTCGACAACCTGACTTTTGCCTATCGTGACGATCGCAACGTGCTGAGCGATATTAATCTGCAGGTAGCATCGCGCGATTTTATTGCGCTGGTGGGTCATACCGGCAGCGGGAAAAGTACGCTTGCCAACCTGCTGATGGGGTATTACCCGTTAAAACAGGGCGAAATACGCCTCGACGGGCGGCCATTAAGCCGCCTCAGCCACCAGAGTTTGCGCCAGGGCGTGGCGATGGTGCAGCAGGACCCGGTGGTGCTGGCTGATACCTTCTTCGCCAATGTTACGCTGGGGCGTGACATCAGTGAGCAGCAGGTATGGCAGGCGCTGGAGACAGTACAGCTGGCGGAACTGGCACGCGGCATGGTGGAGGGCATTCATACCCGGCTGGGTGAGCAGGGCAACAATCTGTCGGTCGGCCAGAAGCAGTTGCTGGCGCTGGCGCGTGTGCTGGTGGCCTCGCCACAGATTCTGATCCTTGATGAAGCAACCGCCAGTATCGATTCCGGTACTGAACAGGCGGTGCAGCGTGCGCTGCGCGCCATTCGCCAGCACACCACGCTAGTGGTGATCGCCCATCGCCTGTCGACGCTTACCGAAGCGGACAATATTCTGGTGCTGCATCGCGGTCAGGTGGTCGAGCAGGGTAACCATCGTGCCCTGCTGGCACAGCAAGGTCGCTACTGGCAGATGTACCAGCTGCAGCTGGCTGGCGATGAACTGAGCGCGGGCATGGTGGCAGAAGCATAAAGTCAAATTGCACCTTTTTTGCACAGTTTTTTCGGAATGTTCTGCATTGATGCACTTCCTTAACGCGTAACGCACCGAAATGGTGCGTTTTTTGTTACCGCAACACCTTACTTGTTTGTGAAGGGTGATCCCCTTCACAGCGTGACCGCAGTCGCAGACTGACTAATCCCCTGAATTTTTCCCCTTTTTAATTTATGGCACAGCCTTTGCTTTACTCATCTCGTGTCCGGTGTGACAAACAATTTATCTACCTGGAGGGGATCCTATGAAGCTGGTTACCGTGGTAATCAAACCGTTCAAACTAGAAGATGTGCGTGAAGCATTATCGAATATCGGTATTCAGGGGCTGACCGTCACCGAGGTGAAAGGTTTCGGCCGTCAGAAAGGTCATGCAGAACTGTATCGCGGCGCCGAATACAGCGTAAATTTCCTGCCTAAAGTGAAAATTGATATTGCGGTTGCCGACGATCAGGTGGATGAAGTGATTGATGTCATTAGCAAAGCTGCCTACACCGGCAAAATTGGCGACGGTAAGATCTTCGTTGCAGAACTGCAGCGTGTCGTCCGTATTCGTACCGGCGAAACAGACGAAGCCGCACTGTAATTTCGCGTTCTGAATTGTGATGGGATGGAATAAAATGAAAAAAGTACTGACTTCGTTAGGTCTCACCAGCCTGGCACTGTTACCCTCGCTGGCGATGGCGGCGCCTGCGGTTGTCGATAAAGCCGATAACGCCTTTATGATGATTTGCACCGCGCTGGTGCTGTTTATGTCTATACCTGGCATTGCCCTGTTCTACGGCGGCCTGATCCGCAGCAAAAACGTTCTGTCGATGCTGACGCAGGTTGCGGTCACTTTCTCACTGGTATGTGTGCTGTGGGTGCTGTACGGCTACTCACTGGCCTTCAGCGAAGGTAACGCCTTCTTCGGCGGCTTCGGCTGGGCGATGCTGAAAAATATTGAACTGACTGCCTTAACCGGCTCCTTCTATCAGTATATCCATGTGGCGTTCCAGGCTTCCTTCGCCTGTATCACCGTGGGTCTGATTGTTGGCGCGATTGCGGAACGTATCCGCTTCTCTGCGGTGCTGATTT
This sequence comes from Erwinia sp. V71, assembly GCF_965644245.1. NCBI lineage: Bacteria > Pseudomonadati > Pseudomonadota > Gammaproteobacteria > Enterobacterales > Erwiniaceae > Erwinia > Erwinia sp. V71. Next base: position 41,139 of record NZ_CBFFRK010000003.1, on the reverse strand, counting down.
TCGTTGCAGTATGGCTGACTCTGGCTTACCTGCCGATTGCACACATGGTATGGGCGGGCGGCTTCCTGGCTCAGGATGGCGCGCTGGACTTCGCGGGCGGTACTGTTGTACACATCAACGCCGCTGTTGCGGGGCTGGTTGGTGCTTACCTGCTGGGTAAACGTGCGGGCTTCGGTAAAGAAGCGTTCAAACCACACAACCTGCCAATGGTATTCACCGGTACGGCTATCCTGTATGTCGGCTGGTTCGGCTTCAACGCTGGCTCAGCAAGCGCAGCGAACGAAATTGCTGCCCTGGCCTTCCTCAACACCGTGGTGGCGACGGCGGGTGCGGTGCTGGCCTGGACCTTCGGTGAGTGGATGTTCCGTGGCAAGCCATCTCTGCTGGGTGCCAGCTCTGGTTTCATCGCCGGTCTGGTTGCGATTACTCCAGCCTGTGGTTATGTCGGTGTCGGCGGCGCGCTGATTATCGGTATCGCGGGTGGTATCGCTGGTCTGTGGGGCGTGACAGTACTGAAAAAATGGCTGCGCGTTGATGACCCATGTGATGTATTTGGTGTGCACGGTGTCTGTGGTATCGTAGGCTGTATCCTGACGGGTGTGTTCGCGTCCTCTTCACTGGGTGGCGTGGGTTACGCAGAAGGTGTGACCATGGGCCATCAGGTTATGGTACAGCTGGAGAGCGTGGCACTGACTATCGTCTGGACCGGTGTGGTGGCCTTCATCGGCTTCAAACTGGCAGATATGATTGTTGGCCTGCGTGTACCGGAAGACCAGGAACGTGAAGGTCTGGACGTCAACAGCCACGGCGAAAACGCTTACAACCAGTAAGACGGGAAATATGCTCAGAAGAGCAGTGCGCTAAAATAATAAAAAAACAAAGGGGGCAATGCTGCGGCATTGCCCCCTTACTCTTTCCTGGAACCGGTCGCCTGCAGCTGTTCTACTGGCGGGCGACTCACTCCCCGCTGTTAGCTGCGCAGGCGCATTACACCTTCCTGTACTGTTGACGCCACCAGCTCACCTTGCTGGTTATAGAACTCGCCACGTACAAAACCGCGTGCACTGGAGGCTGATGTGCTCTCCACGCTGTACAGCAGCCACTGATTCAGGTCAAACAGGCGATGGAACCACATTGAGTGGTCAATCGTCGCCACCTGCATGCCTGGCTCGAGGAAGCCTTTACCGTGCGGCTGTAACGCCACAGGCAGGAAATTGAAATCGGACGCGTAACCGAGCAGATATTGATGGATACGCAGATCCGCAGGCATGGGGCCATTGGCACGGAACCACACCTGACGTGCTGGTTCATCCACATGTCCCTGCAGCGGGTTATGGAATTTCACCGGACGCATTTCCAGTGGTTTCTCGGCGATAAACTTCTCACGCGCTTTCTCAGGGATAAACTCTGCTAGCTGGCGGGCGATATCCGTTTCTGAGGGCAGCAAATCCGGGCCGGGAACCTGCGGCATCGTTTTCTGATGCTCATAGCCGCTTTCCGGCGCCTGGAACGACGCGGTCATATAGAAGATGGGCTGGCCATTCTGGATAGCGCTGACACGGCGTGCGCTAAAACTGTGGCCGTCGCGCAGGTTTTCGACGTCATAGATAATCGCTTTCTGGCTGTCTCCCGGACGCAGGAAGTAGCTGTGAAACGAGTGGATCACCCGTTCGACAGGTACAGTCTGTTTCGCTGCATACAGCGCCTGGCCGACCACCTGGCCGCCAAACACCTGGCGTAATCCCAAGTCTTCACTCTGGCCGCGAAACAGCCCCTCTTCTAGTTTTTCTAAATTGAGTAGATTCAGCAGATTTTGCAGTGCCTGGCTCATCGCAACGCCCTCAAAAATGGTTCAGTGATTCAGTTTGCGAGATCCGACCAGTTTCCGTCAACTGCGATAAAGCGGAATCTGCTTCTTTTCGCCATCATAAATGATGAAAAGTTGTCAGCAGGAAAAAATCAGCAACTTGTGCCAGGCTTTAACGTGTGTCGCTGGCTGACAGCGCGGTCCTGTTCGTTGCAGGATGGGACACATTGATAAGAAGGAGAATCGATCAATGAAATTCTGGTATCTGATGAGTGGCGCGGCGCTGGCTGTGGTGCTGGCGGGATGTGCGCCAAAAAGCAAAGATATTGCCACGCCAACGATGAGCTCGCCGACAGCCGGGCAACAGGCCGCGATTGAGCAGCCAAATGTTGATGCCACTGTTTATATTCGTCAGCGTGTTGCCTTACCGCCGGATGCGGTTGTCACTGTAACCCTGTCGGATGCCAGCGTGGCGGATGCGCCATCGCGGGTATTGTCACAACGCGTCGTGCGTACCGAGGGCAAACAACCTCCATACCACTTTAAACTGCCGTATAACCCGGCAGATATTCAGCCTAACGCGCGTATCCTGTTGAGTTCGGCGATTGCCATTAACGGCAAAATCTCCTTTATCACCGATACCGTGAAACCGGTGATTAACGGCGGTGGTACGAAAGCGGAACTGCTGCTGGTGCCGGTGCCGGAAGTGGCACTGCAGACGCAGAGTGAGGCGGCGACAACCGTACCGCTCACGTCGCCAACTCAGGTCACGCCATCTTCGGCGGTGCCAGCACCGACCACTTACTGATCGTCAACGCGGGCGGGGCAGTTTTGCCCCGCTATTCTTAATACTGCCAGCGGTACTGTGGCAGTGAGACTCTGCCGTCATCACTGACTTCAATCCCTTCAGCTTCCAGCGCATCACGCTGGCGCATTAAGCTGTCACCCACTAACGAGATTTCGCCTTTACGGTTAATCACCCGATGCCAGGGAAGCTGGCTGCCTTGCGGCAGGCGACGCAGCACGCCACCCACCTGACGCGCAGCGCGCGGTGAACCGGCAAGGCGGGCGATATCGCCATAGGTAGTGACACAACCATAAGGAATGGCGGCGACAATCTGCCAGACGCGTTGCGGGAAGCTGTCATTATCATCAGACATAAAAATGACCCGGTGAAAATATTGACAAAACCTTAATCGATGATTTCACGATACTACAGCAAATTTTATCGAATGCCGTTTTTTTGCCCCTGCAACGCTGGGGGTATTTACCTGGCGCATCGGGCTGGCGCCAGGAGAATCAGAATAATATCGGTTATCCTTCGTGGCGTTATTTCAGGCGAAAGGCCGCTTTCTGTTCAAGAAAGCAACGGTCGCCGGGGGTATGCTTGCAATTGGAGGGGGCATCATTGATAATGCCAGCGCTCTGAAGTTGAGAGCCGTCAATGGAGGCTCTGTTGGTTCTCCCGCAATGCTAACTTGTGAACTCGGTCAGGTCCGGAAGGAAGCAGCCGCAGCAGGTAACGCGTGTGCCGGGATGTCGCTGGCAGGGCCTCCACCATTTCTGCCCCTCGTTTTGCTATTCCCGCCACGCTATTTAAAGTTGCTTTTAACGTACATATTTCCAGACGGAAACCGGTACTTTGTCGTAAAGTTTATTCATGGTCAATTCAGCTAAACGGTGATCTGCCGCGGAATTGAACACTTCTAATTCATCATCAGATAATTCGTATTTATTTTTTTCAATTACACGTTCAAGCGTGTCGATAGAACGGCAGCGTCTTAAACGCATCAGATAATCTGTTTTTGTCAGAATTTTGTCAGTCATTGTTAAACCATAGTAAAAATAAGGGGTTGCTAAAATGAGTGGCTGGCTGGTGTTGGCCGGATTGCGCACTCTTCCGCGAAAATGTTAAAAAGCCGTTTGGCTGATTTTTGCCAGCGCTGAAGATCCTGAGCATTAATACCGTAGTTACTGAACAGCATAAATGTATCATCAAGATATTCATCGATCTGAGCAATCAGATCCTCATCCTCAACATGCTTGATTTTGTAATTCATGGTGAAAGAAGCGATATGTTCAATCAATTCGTTGAGCTGCAGATTCACCGCTGAAGTCGGATCGTTTACCCAGCCGTGATGACTATCACCGAGGGTCGCCATACTTTCAGCGTACAGATTTTCACACAAGAATTTCAACTGGGCAATATCATGCCTTTTTGGCGAGTATTCGTCCATCTCTTTCCCCTCCATAGCAAGTGATACATGCTGGTGCATGAACTGTGGCACAAAGTTTGTGGCCTGGAAGCGATGATAAAAAATACTTTATTAAACGGACACTATGAATATAACGCAAATTAATTAATGTTGCCTGAGCTAATTACCAAAAATTACAATTCACCATCGGTTGAAGGGTATTGATTGTCTGTCAGGTCGAAAGCAAGAAAACCGGGAATAATCTGGAAGTTGACGCTCTCCGACACCGTCTCGCTGGCGTCTATATCCAGACAGGCATTGAATATGTTCCACGCGAACTGATATCTCATCTTATAACGTAAACTTCCCTGCGGATCTACGGAAATAATTTTCACACTGCCGGGAACAAAACGGGCACTGGCAGAATACCAGGCTAAATCGCCCACCAGATCCTGTTCTATTTTGGGAATATTCTGTTGGATTATTTCTTTCAATATTAGCGGGTCGACTACATCCTGCAAATTGTCGCAGGGAATTAATTTGCGCATTTTTCCGTCACAGAGTTCACAGCCACTTATATTGATCATTGTGTTAAGTACCAAATAAAGCAAGTGGCAAAAAAAGCGCAAAAACTATCAACTTGATTTTAATCACTTTTATTTTTATCTATGTTGTCTTTTTTTTGCGATAGTTCACACCTTGCTGTTGAGTTTTATTTATCAAATTACGATCCCAGCTGTGGGATAAATAACGTTACACCTTGATACATTTTCCTTTGCTTTGGCGGCATAACCGTTACACCATTTAGCGTTATGTTATAACATATTTATTGTGCCGGAGCTTCTCCATGCCTTCCTCTTCTGTTCCGCAACCCACGTTGCTGACGCTTTCGGTCGTCAGTCGCCTGTTGCTGACCTTACTGCCCGTTGCGTTGCTTGCCGCCGCTGTCTGGTGGGCTATCACCCTATGATTACCCTGCAAAACTTACAGGCGGGATATCGCCACCAGCCGGTTACGCCGGTCATTAATGGCCATTTCGCTGCCGGTTCGATGACGGCGCTGACAGGTGCGAATGGCAGTGGCAAGTCCACTTTGCTGAAAACCCTTGCCGGACTGCTGCCGCCGGTTACCGGGCGCTATCAGCGCAGCGTACCGGCGAAAGCAATGGGCTGGTTGCCGCAACAGTCAGAAATCGAACGTCAGTTTCCGCTGACCGTCTTTGATCTGGTGGCTATGGGCTGCTGGCCGCGTTGCGGCTGGTTTGGCGCGATAAACCGCGAACTGCGTGGTGAAATCATGCAGACACTGCAGCGCGTCAGGATGGCGGATTTCGCTGATGCTCAGCCGGGCGCACTGTCTGGCGGGCAGCTGCAGCGGGTGCTGTTTGCCCGTTTGCTGATGCAGCAGGCGCCATTGCTGTTGCTTGATGAGCCTTTTACCGGCATCGACAGCCAGACCGTAGAACTGCTGCTGGATGTGCTGGTGGAGCGCCATCGGGCAGGTTGCACGCTGGTTGTGGTCCTGCACGACCTGGCAATGGTGGACAGCTGGTTCCCGCAGCAGTTGCAACTGCATGCCGATGACGTGGAATGGCATAACCGCGCGGTGCGTGCGCAGCCCTTACGCCAGGTTGGAGGCAGACAATCATGACGGACCTGCTGCATCCTTTTCTTGAATTTGGTTTTATGCGCCGTGCTCTTGTGGCTTGTGTGGCGTTATCCATCTGCGCCACGCCGCTGGGAGTATTCCTGCAATTACGCCGTATGAGCCTGGTGGGTGATGCGTTGTCCCATGCTGTGCTGCCGGGGGCGGCGATAGGTTATCTGATTTCCGGCCTGTCACTGGTGGCGATGGGAATTGGCGGTTTTATCGCCGGTTTGTCCGTTGCATTGCTGTCCGGTGCGGTCAGCCGCTTTACCCCGCTGCGTGAAGACGCCAGTTTTGCCGGGTTCTATCTCGGTTCACTGGCGCTGGGTGTCACGCTGGTATCGCTGCGTGGCTCCAGTGTCGATCTGCTGCATGTGCTGTTCGGCTCGCTGCTGGCGGTGGACAACCAGTCCATTCTGCTGGTGGGGGCGATTGCCGCCTTCACGCTGCTGGTGCTGGCGGTGATCTACCGCCCGCTGGTGATCGATGCTTTTGACGCCAGCTTCCTGCGTGCTCAGAGCCGCTGGAGCCCGGCGCTGGTGCATGGCGCTTTTCTTATTTTAGTGGTGATCAATCTGGTCGCCGGTTTTCAGGTGCTGGGCACACTGATGTCGGTTGGTCTGATGATGCTGCCTGCCACCAGTGCACGCTTCTGGAGCCTGCGCCTGCCTGGCATGCTGGCCGCCGCGATGCTGCTGGCGGTTATCGCCAGTTTTAGCGGGCTGTACGCCTCATTTTACCTCTCGCTGCCCGCCGGTCCGGCTGTGGTGCTGAGTGCCGCGATTCTGTTTTTTATATCCATTTTAATCGGGCCACACGGCGGTTTGCTGAACCGTCGCCGTGGTTTTTTGACAGGTAAGGAGAAAGTATGAAGAAGTTACCAATCGCGCTGGCGCTGACTGCGCTGATGGCCAGCCCGTTAGCGCTGGCGAAGACGGTGGAAACCGTCGCCAGTTTTACCGTGCTGGCAGATATCGTTAAGCAGGTGGGTGGGGAGCATGTGGAGGTGAAAAGCCTGGTCGGGCCGAATGGTGATCCACACAGCTTTGAACCGACGCCGCAGGATAGCCAGGCGCTGTCGAAAGCGGATGTGGTGTTTGTCAGTGGTCTGGGCATGGAAGGCTGGATGGATCGTCTGGTACAGGCTTCGGGTTATAAAGGCAACGTGGTGATCACCTCTGAGGGTGTCGACACGCGTAAAATGGAAGAGGATGGCAAAACCATCACCGATCCGCACGCCTGGAACAGCATCCACAATGGCGCGATTTACGCCAGTAATGTGATGAATGCACTGATTGCCGCCGACCCGCAGGATGCTGAATATTTCCGTCAGCGTGGCACGGCGTATATCAGTCAGCTCAATCAGCTGGACAGCTGGGCGCAGAAAACCTTTAGTGCCATTCCAGCAGCGAAAAGAAAGATCCTCACCAGTCATGATGCGTTTGGCTATTTCGGCCAGCGTTATGGCGTGCAGTTCCTGGCACCAGTGGGCTTTTCGACGGAGTCAGAAGCCAGCGCCAGCGATGTAGCGGCGTTGATTAAGCAGCTGAAGGCCGGGAAGATCCATACGTACTTTATTGAGAATCAGACTGACCCACGTCTGGTGGAACAGATTGCTTCAGCCACCGGCGCGCAACCGGGCGGAGAACTGTATCCGGAAGCGCTGTCGGAAAAAGACGGTCCGGCAGCCAGTTATGTGACAGCGTTTAAACATAATGTTGAGAGTATTGCGGCCAGTATGAAGTGATGTTTTCCCTGCCCGCGAGGGTGGGGATATTTATACCGGGATAAAAAAAGGGCCGGATATCTCCGGCCCAAACGACAACACGACATTTCCCCGTCTTCATTCAGGCTACAAGTGTGTTGGCTTTCTTCACTCACCCCGGTCACTTACTGATGTAAGCTCCCGGGGATTCGCTGCGTCGCCGCCTTCCTGTAACCTAAATGACTTAGGGGATTCCCCATCGTCATTCTGGCTACAGGTGCGTTGGCTTTCCTGCAGACTGAGTGACTCAGGGGCTAGCACTAACGTTTTTTCTTTTTCCGTCCCTGGACCGCTTTAAAGCGCGGGTTGGTTTTGCAAATCACATAGATACGACCTTTGCGACGCACGACTTTGCAATCTTTATGGCGAGTTTTGGCGGAACGAAGTGAACTCAGTACCTGCATGATAGCCCCTTATTTTGCGCTGGTTCCGAAGAAACGACCAAAACGCTGGTTGAAGCGTGAGGCGCTGCCTTCTTTGTTGAAATCCTTCTGTTTGCCGGTGTAGTAAGGATGCGACTGTGAAGAGACATCCAGGGTGACATACGGATACGTTTCACCTTCAAACTCAACGGTGCGATCGGTTTTGATCGTCGAGCCGACTTTAAAATAGTGGTCGGCGCTGGTGTCATGAAAAATCACCGGACGATAGTGGGGGTGGATACCTTCTTTCATTACGACTCCGAATCTTAATGTTATAACATAACAATTAGTATGCGCCGTAATCGCGGCAAAAGCAACCCGGTAGCTTGCAGGGAAAAGGACAAAAAAAAGAGGCCGCTATTGCGGCCTCTTTTGCATCACTGATTATCAGTGGGATTGCGGTTGTTCAGGATGTCCCTGTTCAATCTCTTCCCGGTGCTTACTGAAGCGGCGACGCACCACCACAAAGAATACCGGCACAAAGAAGATGGCCAGAACTGTTGCGGTGACCATACCACCCATCACACCCGTACCTACCGCGTTCTGTGCACCGGAACCTGCGCCGGTGCTGATAGTCAGCGGCAGTACGCCAAGGATAAACGCCAGCGAGGTCATCAGAATTGGACGTAAACGCATACGTACCGCTTCCAGTGTCGCTTCCACCAGTCCTTTACCTTCTTTCTCCATCAGGTCTTTGGCGAATTCCACGATCAATATCGCGTTCTTCGCCGACAGGCCAATGGTTGTCAGCAGGCCTACCACGAAGTAAACGTCATTACTCAGACCACGTACTGTGGTAAAGATCAGCGCACCGATAACCCCCAGTGGTACTACCAGCATGACGGAGAACGGAATGGACCAGCTCTCATACAGTGCGGCGAGACACAGGAACACCACGATTAGCGAGATGGCATACAGGGCTGGGGCCTGGTTGCCGGACAGACGTTCCTGATAGGACATACCGGTCCAGTCGAAGCCGATACCGGCTGGCAACTGTGACGCCAGGTTTTCCATCAAGTCCATCGCCTCACCGGAGCTTTTACCCGGAGCCGCCTGACCGAGCAGTTCCATCGATGGCAGACCGTTATAACGTTCCAGACGCGGCGAACCGTATTCCCACTTCGCTGAGGCAAAGGCGGTAAACGGCACCATTGAGCCACTGCTGTTACGCACATACCAGTTGCCAATATCGCTCGGCAGCATACGGTAAGGGGCTTCGGACATCAGATACACTTTCTTCACGCGACCACGGTCGATAAAGTCGTTAACGTAAGTACCACCCCAGGCGGCCGTCAGAGTGGTGTTGATATCAGACAGTGAGACACCCAGCGCCTGTGCTTTCTCCTGGTCGATATCCAGTTTGTACTGCGGCGTATCTTCCAGACCATTTGGACGCACGCCCACCAGCGTGTCCGGATGCTGGGCAATCATACCAAACAGCTGATTACGTGCCTGAGTCAGTTTTTCGTGACCAAGGTTAGCCTGATCCAGCAGCTGGAAGTCAAAACCGGTCGCCTGACCCAGTTCAACAATCGCCGGCAGGTTAAACGGAATTACCATGCCATCTTTGATAGCGGAAAGTGCACCCATCGCACGGCCAGCAATCGCCGGGACTTTGTTCTCTGAACCTGAACGTTCATCCCATGGTTTCAGGCTGACGAAGGCGATACCGGTATTCTGTCCGCGACCAGCGAAGCCGAAGCCGTTAACGGTAAAGACAGAGTTAACGTTCTCTTTTTCGTTTTTCAGGTAGTAATCGGTCACCTGATCCAGAACTTTCTGCGTACGCTCCTGTGTCGCGCCTGCAGGCAACTGGGCCATGGTAAGCAGTACGCCCTGATCCTCTTCAGGAAGGAACGCACTTGGCAGGCGCACAAACATTACCGCCATACCCACGACAATCGCCAGGTAGATCACCAGATAACGGCCGGTGCTGCGAATGATATGACCCACACTGTCGGTGTAGTGATGGGTACTCTTATCAAACATGCGGTTAAACCAGCCGAAGAACCCGGTGGTTTTTCCATGGTCACCTTTTGCAACCGGCTTCAGCATGGTGGCACACAGCGCTGGCGTCAGAATCATCGCGACAATCACCGACAGCACCATCGCAGACACGATAGTGATCGAGAACTGACGATAGATGACCCCGGTGGAACCACCGAAGAACGCCATCGGAATAAATACCGCGGACAGCACCAGAGCAATACCGACCAGTGCGCCCTGGATCTGGCCCATCGATTTCCGCGTGGCTTCTTTAGGTGGCAATCCTTCTTCCACCATCACACGCTCAACGTTCTCCACCACCACGATGGCGTCATCCACCAGCAGACCGATGGCGAGCACCAGCCCGAACATTGTCAGCGTGTTTATCGAGTAGCCAAAGGCACCGATTATCGCGAAGGTACCCAGCAACACCACCGGTACGGCGATGGTTGGGATCAGCGTCGCACGGAAGTTCTGCAGGAACAGGTACATCACGATAAACACCAGCACGATAGCTTCCGCCAGCGTTTTCACCACTTCGAAGATCGAAATCTTAACGAACGGCGTGGTGTCATACGGATAAACCACTTTCAGACCTGACGGGAAGAACGGCTCCAGTTTCGCCAGCTCTGCTTTTACTGCATTTGCGGTATCCAGTGCGTTAGCGCCAGTCGCCAGCTTGATACCCAGACCGGATGCAGGTTTACCGTTATAGTGTGCGATCACTTCGTAGCTTTCGCCACCGAGCTCGATTTTCGCCACATCCCGCAGGCGGACCTGTGAGCCATCGGTATTCACTTTCAGCAGGATTTTGCCGAATTCATCGGTTGAGGTCAGACGCGTCTGAGCAATAATCGAGGCGTTCAGCTGCTGACCAGGTACAGGTGGCGTACCACCGAGCTGACCTGCCGCCACCTGGGCGTTCTGGCTGTTAATTGCACTGATGATGTCTACCGGCGTCAACTGGTAGTTGTTCAGTTTGTGCGGATCCATCCAGATACGCATCGCGTACTGAGCGCCGAACAGCTGGGTATCACCCACACCTGACACACGGCTAATCGGGTCCTTAATATTAGAACCGACATAGTCCGAGATATCGTTCTGGGTCATGGTGCCATCTTCACTGATAAAGCCAGCCACCATCAGGAAGCTGCTGGAAGATTTTTGTACCTGGATCCCTTGTTGCTGAACTTCCTGCGGCAGTAACGGCATCGCCAGCTGCAGTTTGTTCTGCACCTGCACCTGGGCGATATCCGGGTTAGTGCCCGACTCAAAGGTGACCGTCAGCGTCACCGTACCGGATGAGTCGCTGCTTGAACTCATATACATCTGGCCATCGAGGCCATTCATATTCTGCTCAATAACCTGCGTCACTGAGTCCTGCAGAGTTTTCGCATCCGCACCCGGGTAGCTGGCGGTGATCTCAATCGCCGTCGGCGCAACATTCGGATATTGCTCGATCGGCAGTTTAAGAATCGATAGCGCACCCGCCAGCATAATAATGATGGCGATTACCCACGCGAAAATGGGGCGATCGATAAAGAACTTAGCCATGTATCAGCGGCTCCTGTTTAAGACTTGGTTGGTTCAGACGGCGCCTGTTGCTGTTTTGCGTTGTCTGCACTCACTTCCTGCGGAGTCACCTGAGCACCCGGTTTCGCACGCTGAATACCGGTGACGATCACTTTATCGCCAGCCTTCAGCCCGTCGGAAACCAGCCACTTATCCCCAATCGCCTGGTCGGCTTTCAGCGTACGCAGTTCCACTTTATTGTCTGCACCGACGACCATCGCCGTGGCTTCACCGGTTGGTGAACGCGTTACACCCTGCTGTGGCACCAGCAGTGCATTCGGGTTGGTGCCTTCATCAAGGCGCGCACGCACAAACATGCCTGGCAGCAGACGCTGATCCGGGTTAGGGAACACGGCGCGCAGGGTAATGGAACCGGTGGTTTCATCCACGGTGACATCAGAGAACTCAAGGGTGCCGGTCTGGGCATAAGCGCCGCCATCCTGCGTTAACAGGGTGACACTGGCTTTGCCATCGGTCTGTTTCAGCTTGCCGGATTCCAGCTCCTGACGCAGACGCAGGAACTCATCGCTGGACTGGGTCACATCGACGTAGATCGGATCAAGCTGCTGTACCGTGGCTAACGCCGTGGTTTGCGCGCTCTGGACTAACGCCCCTTCAGTGACTGACGATTTGCCAATACGTCCGCTGATCGGCGAAGTCACTTTGGTGTACGCGAGATTAATACGTGCCGTTTCTACATTGGCTTGTGCTGCCTGCACCGCCGCAGCCGTCTGGCTTTGGGTGGCGATCGCTTGGTCGTAGTCCTGCTGGCTAATGTATTTAGTCCCCAACAGCGGTTTGTAACGTTTGACGGTCAGTGCCGCGATTTGCGCGTTGGCTTGTGCCTGCGCTAAGTCACCTTTAGCACTGTCATACGCTGCCTGATAGGTCGCTGGATCGATCTGATACAGCGATTCTCCCGCTTTAATGTCACTACCTTCGGTGAAGTTCCGTTTCAAAATAATGCCCGAAACTTGTGGGCGGACTTCTGCAACGCGGAAGGAAGAGGTCCTTCCTGGTAATTCGGTGGTGACTTTCAGTGCTTCCGTCTTCAGAGTCACGACACCAACTTCAGGGGCTTGTTGCTGGCCGGCTGCCTGGGATTTATTTTCATCACATCCTGTAAGCGCTAAGCTGCCTGAAATCATCAGGACGGCGGCCAGAGGCGTTAACCCTCTGCTTTTTTTCATAAATAAACCTCGAGTGTCCGATATCGATTGTTCAATGGATCACAAACCCGATAACCCATTGCTGCGTTTAAATTATCGTCGTGTTATGTTACATACATTCGCAAATGTATGTAAATCTGCCCCTTTGTAAATAATCACCCCTATGGCACGAAAAACCAAACAGCAAGCTCTTGAAACGCGGAACCAAATTATTGATGCGGCGATTGCGCGCTTTTCTGAGCATGGTGTCTCAGCGACATCACTGGCGAACATTGCCCAGGCCGCTGGGGTGACGCGCGGTGCGATTTACTGGCATTTCAAAAATAAAGCCGACGTGCTGAATGAGATCTGGAAACAGTCTGAGTCCGGCATGGATGAACTCGAACTTGAGTATCAAATAAAATACCCAGGTGATCCACTTTCTGTTTTGCGCGCAATGCTGTGCTATGTATTTGAAGCGACGGCACGTGACCCGCGCAGAAGATCACTAATGGAAATCATTTTCCATAAATGTGAGTTTGTCGGTGAAATGACAACTCTGCAAATGGTTCAGCAAAATTTATACCTGGAATGTTACGAAAAAATAGAAGAAGTTCTGCGCGATTGCATTGATCACGGTCAGTTACCAAAGGAACTGGATACCCGCCGTGCCGCCGTGATCATGCGGGGTTACGTCAGCGGAATTATGGAAAACTGGCTGTTTATGCCGGACAGCTTCGATTTGGCGGAAGACGCACCCGCCCTGGTCGAGACATTAATGGATATGCTGAATAACAGTCCGGCGCTGCGTCAGCCATTACCCCCCGCCACCTGAGGCTTCTTCTGCTGTTTGCTTTGATAATCGCGCTTAATGATCTCCAGCGCGGCAAGCACGGTGTGCGGCGCCACCTCATTTTGTTCCAGCAACATAATCAAATCGACCGCCAGTTTTACTTCATCCGGCGCATTTTCTAATGACATTTCTCTCTCCGTGGCTGATTTCTGGCAGGGCAAAGGGGCGCTACAGGCGTAACAATTTTGCCACCAGTAGCATTAACAGTGCGCCGAGCAGCGCGATGACCAGCGCTCGCGCATCCGGCAGCGCCAGCCCGCCCCAGCCGATATAGCTGCTGACGTAGCCACCGACCAGCGCGCCAGCCACCGCAAGCACCAGCGTCGGCACCGATCCGCCCTGGCGGCCAGGGAAAAACTTACGCATTAACAGCGCGGCGATAACACCGATAATAATCCAGCACAGTAATCCCATTGCGTTGTCTCCTTTTTATACACACGGCGTGGGATGCGAACACTCCCTCCCTCACGTGGTGGGGGAGGGTTGGGGAGGGGGAAAGACCAGCACAGAGCTTGTCTTCCCCCCATCCCCGCCTTCCCCGCCTTCCCCGCCTGTAGGGGAGGTGGTGTCATGCCATCACGAGAGGCATGCCATCTCAATCAGTTTTAACGCTGCACGGCAACGTTGCAAGCGGCCTTCCAGCGCCACGATTTCGCGCTGGATCGCTTGCTGTTGCAGCAGCGTCTCCTGCTGGCCGAGCTGTTGCTCGCGCTCGGCGATCATCGCCAGCAGGCGGCGCTCAAACTCCCGGTGCTGCGCCAGCTTTTGCTGCGGCGAATTCGCCGTTGCACGGCTGACGGGCTGGTTAGCCACTTCCCGCTGCAGTGCACCCATCTGCAACACCACACGCTCCGCCAGCCAGGCCAGCTGCTCCGCATGTTGCGCCGCGACACACTGTTTTAACTGCGCCAGCGTGTCGCGGATTTCCTGCAGATAATCCCCGAGCCGCTGGCCCTGACAGTGAAACAGTTGCTGATCGAAACGTGCACGCCGGGTGCGTCTCTCCGCCAGCGGTGCAACGCTGTGCGCCAGTTGTTCGAGACGTGCATCCAGTTGTTGCAGTAAGATGCTGCTTTTCATCTCGTTTCTCCATACGGATTCAGGTCGCACTATGCAGCGCATATTATTAATAATTATCGGCTGGCTGGCGATAGCTCTCGCACGCTTGGCGTTTTTTTACCCCTGCTGCCGACCACGCCCTTTATGTTACTGGCCGCCTGGTGCTTCGCGCGCTCGTCGCCGCGCTTCCACGCCTGGTTACTTTACCGTTCCTGGTTTGGCAGCTATATTCGCCACTGGCAGCAGCATCGCGCGTTACCGCCAAAAACCAAAGGGCGGGCGATTGCGCTAACGGTTGTCACTTTCGCCGTGTCATTATGGCTGGTGAAAATACTTTGGGTGCGTATTTTGCTGTTGTGCATGCTCTGCGTGCTGGTCATTTTTTTATTGCGTATGCCGGTCGTTGAGGCAGAACAACAAAACCGCTGATTTCCCTCTTGATGGTTGCAATTGTCAGACAGTTTGCTTAGATTTGGTCGTTTTCGTGCGCGGCTTCCCCGGATTTATTGTTTCCTGCTGCAGTTTTACGCTGTCAGAGTGGGGCAAAGCTGCGCGAGTCAGATTCGTTTTTACCAGGCATAACATTATGACCGCAACTGCGCAGCAGCTTGAATATCTTAAAGACAGTATCAAAAGCATCCCGGATTATCCTAAGCCGGGCATCCTCTTTCGTGACGTAACCAGCCTGCTGGAAGACCCGAAAGCGTTTGCCACCGCCATTGAACTGTTGGTTGATCGCTATCGCAATGCGGGCATTACCAAAGTCGTTGGCACCGAAGCGCGTGGTTTCCTGTTTGGCGCGCCAGTGGCGCTGGGCCTGGGTGTCGGTTTTGTGCCGGTGCGTAAGCCGGGCAAACTGCCGCGTGCGGTGCTCAGCGAAGACTATGAGCTGGAATATGGCACCGATACCCTGCAACTGCACGCCGACGCGATTCAGGCAGGTGATGTGGTGCTGGTGGTCGATGACCTGCTGGCAACGGGCGGCACCATCGATGCGACGGTGAAACTGATCCGCCGTGCCGGTGGTGAAGTGAAAGATGCCGCCTTTATTATCAATCTGTTTGATCTGCCAGGTGAGTCGCGTCTGAAAGCACTGGGTGTGAACAGTTACAGCCTCGTCAACTTCCCCGGCCACTGATACGCTTCAGACCGCCGCAGCATTCAGCCTCGCCGTAAAGGTGGGGCTGTGTTAGCATTACCTTCTGTGTCACTAACCATCCCACGAATTGATGAGCTATCAGGTACTTGCCCGCAAATGGCGTCCACAAGCGTTTACTGATGTTGTCGGTCAGGAGCATGTCCTGACGGCGCTGGCGAATGGCCTGTCGCTGGGACGCATCCATCACGCTTATCTGTTTTCCGGCACCCGCGGTGTGGGAAAGACCACCATTGCGCGTCTGTTAGCCAAAGGGCTGAACTGTGAAAGCGGTATTACCGCCACGCCCTGCGGGCAGTGTGATAACTGCCGTGAAATCGAGCAGGGCCGTTTTGTCGATCTGATTGAGATCGACGCCGCTTCGCGCACCAAAGTTGAAGATACCCGTGACCTGCTGGATAACGTTCAGTACGCGCCTGCGCGGGGTCGCTTCAAAGTTTACCTGATTGACGAAGTGCATATGCTGTCGCGCCACAGCTTCAACGCCTTGTTGAAAACGCTGGAAGAGCCGCCATCACACGTCAAATTCCTGCTGGCAACCACTGACCCGCAAAAACTGCCGGTCACCATTCTGTCGCGTTGTCTGCAATTCCATCTCAAAGCGCTGGATGTTGAGCAGATCCGCGGCCAGCTGGAACATATTTTACAGCAGGAGCAGATCAGCGCGGAAAGCCGTGCGCTGCAACTGCTGGCGCGTGCGGCCGATGGCAGTATGCGTGACGCGCTGAGCCTGACCGACCAGGCAATAGCCATGGGGCAGGGGCAGATCGCCACAGACACTGTCGCCGCGATGCTCGGCACGCTGGATGATGAACAGCCGCTGGCGCTGATTGAAGCATTAGTGGACGCTAATGGTCAGCAGGTGATGACACTGCTCAACCAGGCGGCGTCACGCGGCGTGGAGTGGGAAGCGCTGCTGGTCGAAATGCTGCGCCTGCTGCACCGTATCGCCATGGTGCAGCTGTTGCCATCAGCGATGGGTGATGAACCCGCAGCACTGGAGCAGCGTTTGCGTGAACTGGCGCGCGTACTGCCGCCTGCTGATGTACAACTTTATTACCAGACGCTGCTGGTGGGACGCAAAGAGCTGGCGCTGGCGCCGGATCGCCGCATGGGCGTTGAGATGACGCTGCTGCGAGCACTCGCCTTTCACCCGCGTCAGGTGATTGCTGAACCCGTCGCGCGTCCGGCGCTGATGCCGCAGGCACAGGCACCTCATGCGCAAGCTGCTCAGCCGCCATCCCCGATGCCGTCCGCACCCGCGCAACCGCCTGCTGCACCGCAACAATCCTGGTCGCCGCCATCGGCGGGCAATGCACCGCCTGCTGCGCCACCGGATGCGCCGCCCAGCCATTTGCCGGATGCAACCAGCCAGCTACTGCAGGCACGTACCCAGCTGATGCGTCAGCAGGGAGCGGCCAAAACAAAAAAGAGTGAGCCGGCGGCGCAGACAGCGCGGCCGGCTGGCTCGGCACTGGAACGCCTCGCTTCCGTTACCGAACGCAGTCAGCAGCGCCAGCAGGCCGCAGCTGAGCAGGTAGCGGCAAAACCGGAAGCGTATCGCTGGAAAGCGCAGACGCCAACGGAAGAAAAGGTGACAGTGGTCGCCACGCCAAAAGCGTTGCGTTCGGCGCTGGAGCATGAAAAAACACCGGAGTTGTCCGCCAAACTGGCGGAAGAGTCGCTGGTGCGGGATGCGTGGGCAGCGGAGATCGCTGCACTGAAAATCCCGAAACTGGTGCAGCAGCTGGCGCTGAATGCCTGGAAAGAGCCGACGGAGCAGGGCGTGTGCCTGCATTTACGTTCGGGGCAGCGCCACCTTAATTCGGCATCGGCGCAAAAAACGCTGGCGGAAGCGATGAGCGAACATGCCGGACAGCATATTGAACTGACGATTATTGAAGATGATAATCCGTCAGTGTTAACGCCACTGGAGTGGCGACAGGCGATTTATGAAGAGAAGCTGACGCAGGCGCGTCAGTCAATAATCGCGGATACGCATATTCAGACATTGCGGCGTTTCTTTGACGCCGATTTGGATGAAGAGAGTATTCGCCCCGTTTGAACCGCCGCATCAGCGAATACGCAAAATAATTCGGGTTGCAGGAAGGCGGCAAGCCCGCGAATCCCCGGGAGCATAGTCAACTATGTGACCGGGGTGAGCGGGCGCAGCCAACGTACCAGCAGCCTGAATTATGAAGCGTATCTCCGCGGCCTGAGTTGAGAGAGAAGACTATGTTTGGTAAAGGCGGTTTGGGCAACCTGATGAAGCAGGCCCAGCAGATGCAGGACAAAATGGCACAGGTGCAGGAAGAGATCGCGGCGATGGAAGTCACCGGCGAATCCGGCGCGGGCCTGGTTAAAGTGACCATCAATGGCGCACATAACTGCCGTCGTGTGGAAGTCGATCCGAGCCTGCTGGAAGACGACAAAGATATGCTGGAAGATCTGGTTGCTGCTGCGTTTAACGACGCTGCACGCCGCATCGGTGAAGCACAGAAAGAGAAAATGGCATCAGTATCCAGCGGTATGCAACTGCCGCCGGGCTTTAAGATGCCATTCTGATGCAGACCAGCCCGCTCCTCGAAGCACTGATGGAGGCGCTGCGTTGCTTACCCGGCGTCGGGCCGAAATCCGCGCAGCGCATGGCGTTTCAGCTGTTACAGCGCGATCGCAGCGGCGGTATGCGTCTGGCGCAGGCGCTGACCCGCGCGATGTCGGAAATCGGCCACTGCGCCGACTGCCGTACCTTCACTGAGCAGGATATCTGTACCATCTGTGCCAATCCACGGCGTCAGCAAAATGGTCAGATCTGCGTGGTGGAGAGCCCGGCAGATATCCACGCCATTGAGCAGACCGGGCAGTTTGCCGGTCGCTACTTTGTGCTGATGGGGCATCTTTCACCGCTGGATGGTATCGGCCCGAATGATATTGGCCTCGACCGGCTGGAACAGCGTCTGGAACGTGAAACCATTCATGAAGTGATCCTCGCCACCAACCCGACGGTGGAAGGGGAGGCGACCGCTAACTATATTGCCGAGTTATGCGGGCAATACGGTGTGGACGCCAGTCGTATCGCCCACGGTGTACCGATGGGTGGCGAACTGGAAATGGTGGACGGCACCACCCTGTCGCACTCGCTGGCAGGGCGACAGAAGATTAAGTTTTAAGCATTCACAGGTACGGTGTTGCCGTACCTGCTTGAAAAGCGATTTTTCATCCCCATCTCCTCTGCAACATTCAATAAACCTGATTTGTTGAGGAATCAATGACCATGAAAGAACAAGAGACTCGTGGCTTCCAGTCAGAAGTAAAACAACTTCTGCACCTGATGATCCATTCCCTCTATTCAAACAAAGAAATCTTCCTGCGTGAGCTGATCTCCAACGCCTCTGATGCTGCTGATAAGCTGCGTTTTCGTGCGCTGTCTGCGCCCGAACTCTATGATGGTGATGGCGAACTGCGCGTACGGGTTTCTGTCGACAAGGAACAACGTACCCTTACCTTAAGCGATAACGGTATTGGTATGCGTCGTGATGAAGTGATTGAAAACCTTGGCACCATTGCGAAATCAGGCACCAAATCCTTCCTTGAATCGCTGGGTTCCGACCAGGCAAAAGACAGCCAGCTGATTGGTCAGTTCGGTGTCGGCTTCTACTCCGCGTTTATCGTCGCTGATAAAGTCTCTGTGCGTACCCGTGCGGCTGGCGCCAGCGCGGATGAAGCGGTGTTCTGGGAATCCGCAGGTGAGGGCGAATACACCATCGCCGATATCAGCAAAGATGAACGCGGCACAGAAATTACCCTGCACCTGCGTGAAGGTGAAGATGAGTTCCTGGATGCGTGGCGTGTCCGCAGCATCATCAGCAAATACTCCGATCATATCGCGTTGCCGGTAGAGATTGAGCAGCGGAACGAAGAAGACGACACCACTCACTGGGAAAAAATTAACAAAGCTCAGGCGCTGTGGACGCGTAACAAGTCCGATATCAGCGAAGACGAATATAAAGAGTTCTACAAACATATCGCCCATGACTTTACCGACCCGGCGGCCTGGAGCCACAACCGTGTTGAGGGTAAACAGGAATACACCAGCCTGCTGTATATTCCGGCGCAGGCGCCGTGGGATATGTGGAACCGCGATCATAAACACGGCCTGAAACTGTATGTACAGCGCGTGTTTATCATGGATGACGCGGAACAGTTTATGCCGAACTACCTGCGCTTTGTGCGCGGGCTGATCGATTCCAATGATCTGCCGCTGAACGTCTCGCGCGAGATTCTGCAGGACAGCCGTATTACCCAGACTCTGCGCAGTGCGCTGAGCAAGCGTGCGCTGCAGATGCTGGAAAAAATGGCGAAGGATGATGCGGAAAAATATCAGACCTTCTGGCAGCAGTTCGGTCTGGTGCTGAAAGAAGGCCCGGCGGAAGACTCAGCTAACAGTGAAGCGATTGCTAAACTGCTGCGCTTTGCTTCTACCAGCAGCGATGGCGCGGCGCAGACCGTGTCGCTGGAAGAGTACGTCAGCCGCATGGTGGAAGGTCAGGAGAAGATCTACTACATCACCGCCGACAGCTATGCCGCGGCGAAAAGCAGCCCGCATCTGGAAGTGTTCCGTAAGAAAGGTATCGAAGTGCTGCTGCTCTCAGACCGTATTGATGAGTGGATGATGAGCTACCTGACCGAGTTCGACGGTAAGGCCTTCCAGTCGGTGAGCAAAGCGGATGATGAGCTGAGCAAACTGGCGGACGAAGAGAGCGAAGAGCAAAAGGAAGCGGAAAAAGCGCTGGAGCCGTTTATTGAGCGTGTGAAAACTCTGCTGGGTGACCGCGTGAAAGAGGTACGTCTGACGCATCGCTTAACCGATACTCCTGCCATCGTCACCACGGATGCCAACGAGATGAGCACCCAGATGGCGAAACTGTTCGCAGCCGCAGGGCAGCAGGTGCCGGAAGTGAAGTATCTGTTTGAGATCAACCCGGATCACGCGCTGGTGAAACGCGCAGCGGATACGGCAGATGAGGCGCGCTTTGCGGAGTGGATTGAACTGTTACTGGATCAGGCGCTGTTCGCGGAACGCGGCACGCTGGAAGATCCAAACCAGTTTATCCGCCGTATGAATCAGCTGCTGATTGCCTGATTGCCTGATTGCCTTTGGCTCCTTCCCCCACGATGTGGGGGAAGGGGCAGATCGCGTGTCATCGCAGGCCGGTGGACAGGGCGTGCATTACTCCTCGTTCGCCGCCTCTTCCAGCAACCAGTGGCGAAATACAGCAATTTCCCGTTCATCCTGACGTCCCTGTTTCACCATCATCCATGTCGCGCGATCCATCGCGGTAAAGCCCAGCGGTGCTTTTAGCGTGCCTTCATCAATCTCTTTCTGCACCAGAATTTGCGGCGTAATCATCAGCCCCAGCCCGTTGCGTGCGGCCTGAATGCCGAGCGTCAGATTATCGAAATAGCGCCCCGCCCAGAAGTCGCCCTGTGCGCCGCTTTTGTTCGCCCATTCTGACCACGCGTGGCGTTTGGTATGCGCATGCAACAGCGGCAGAGTGGTGAAATCGGTGTCATCACTGACAGGCAAGGCAAAATCCGCTGAGCACACCGGGCCAATATAATCGACCGTAATCAGTGTGGCAGAGATATCTTCACAGGCGCTGTCCGGGTGGCTGAGGATCAGCACATCGGTTTGATCCTGACGCACTTTATCGACATCCATATGCGTCTGGAAATTCAGGGTAATATCCGGATGCAGCTGGCTGAAGTTGCTGATACGCGGGATCAGCCACTGCGCAAGAAAGCTGGGGGCGCAGGAGACCACCAGGCTGGTGCTCTGCTGACGAATTTTTTCGCAGGTGTTTTCAATATCGCTAAATGCGCGCGAGCAGCATTCACGCAGACGCTCGCCATCGGCAGTGAGCTGTACCCGGCCATTCGCGCGCAGAAACAACGGCTTACCCAGCCACTCTTCCAGCTGTTTAATCTGATGACTGATGGCGCTGTGGGTCACGTTCAGTGATTGTGCCGCCAGGCTAAAACTGGTTTGTAATGCCGCCTGCTGAAAATAGCGCAGCGCACGCAATGAAGGAAGCTTCGCCACCACACTTATCCTTGTTAGAAAAACTAACAGGGATTGTCTGTTTATATCATTTCAAAGTCCAGCTGCATTTTCATACTCTTGAAGACGGTCATGCACGGCTGACAACGGTAATACGCTGTGCGGGAACGCATTTTTGCCAGCGCCAGGGAACTGTGCAACGGCATGCCATTTAATCAGAGCGCTAATAAAAATAACAGCCAGGTTTTCTTCATCTGCAAGAGTTAACGTATCCATGAACATCTCTTCTCAGCTAGCGGCGCAGCGACCAGAGGATAAACCGCAGTTTGCTCAGCGCATCGCCGCGATGCGAACTGAACTTCGCCAGCACCTTTTCCGGCAGTACAAACTGGAAAACCACGATATCTTTTTCGTGCCGTCGGTGCGTGTCGGGCTGGTGATCCTGTCTCATCTGTTCCACAAACAGGAAGTGGCGCGCTGCGTCAGCCGGCAGCCCGTCAGTGAGCTGCTTAATCATCCGGCGGTGCAGATTGGTGAACCCGGCAATGTGCCGCTGCTGCAGCACGTTGATCCCGGCACCGGCGAAGTGCGCAGTCTGCGTCACAGTCAGGGTAAAGGGGTGGTGGACGCCTCTGACAGCTTCGCCACGTTGCTGCATGAGGAGCTGGTGCGCGACAGTGAAATTTTTGTCGCGCCGCTGAATCATCATGCTGCGCTGGCTGGCGGACTGGCGGTGATCGTACTGCGTACGGCGGATTTCAGTACGCTGATGCGCAGTGAACTACGCCTGTTTGAAGCCTCAACGGCATTGCCAAAACCGCTGGAAGAGTCGCTGGCGATTATCCGTAACGGTCACTGGCAGCCTTATAATATGGCGCGGGTGGGGGCGATTCAGCTGATGGATATGGACGGCCGGGATTTTATCTCCGCCAGCCAGCCGGGCCTGCATTTTTGCTGCTTTCCGCAGCTGAAACTGAGTGAAGCCGAGCAGCAACGGATAAAATCCAGCGATGTGCGTTACTTCCCCGCGACGCAGACACTGCGGATCAACTGCCGCGAACGGGGGGATGGCAAAAGCGCGATTGATACCACGGCGCGTGTCACCGCACGGCTGGCACAGCTGTGGTCAGGTCGCTTCCCCTGATGCCGCCATTCTGAAAAACGTGGCCGGTGTGGATTTCTGGCGCAGATTTCTCACCGGCATCAGCAACGCTTAACCTGCTGACTGACTTCAGGTTATCCTGCCGCCAGCCCCCTGACCGCCGCTGACCGCCACCGGTGATTAACCGCCCGTTTTCTTGTGGAGATCAGGGCTTAGTGGTATGGTCTTCGCCTTATTCGATACAACAATGCAATTCGCAAGGGGATTTACGCAATGCGTATTATTCTGCTCGGCGCTCCGGGCGCAGGAAAAGGTACTCAGGCTCAGTTCATTATGGAGAAATACGGTATTCCGCAGATCTCCACGGGCGATATGTTGCGCGCCGCGGTAAAAGCGGGCAGTGAGCTGGGTAAGCAGGCCAAAGAGATCATGGATGCTGGCAAACTGGTTACCGATGAACTGGTGATTGCGCTGGTAAAAGAGCGAATTGCACAGGAAGACTGCCGTAACGGCTTCCTGCTGGATGGCTTCCCGCGTACCATTCCTCAGGCTGACGCGATGAAAGAAGCCGGTATCAAAGTCGATAACGTGCTGGAATTCGATGTACCGGATGAGCTGATTATTGACCGTATCGTTGGTCGTCGCGTGCATGCGCCATCTGGCCGTGTGTATCACATCAAATTCAATCCACCAAAAGTGGAAGGTAAAGATGACGTGACTGGCGAAGAGCTGACCACGCGTAAAGATGACCAGGAAGAGACCGTGCGTAAGCGTCTGGTGGAATATCATCAGATGACAGCGCCGCTGATTGCTTACTACAGCAAAGAAGCGGCCGCGGGCAACACCGCGTACCACAAAATTGACGGCACGCGTAAAGTGGCTGAAGTCAGCGCCGAACTGGCAAAAATCCTCGGCTAATCGCGTTGTGGGCCGGATTCATCCGGCCCTTTTGCAGTAATCGGTTTATCCCCCGCATTTTTCCGTTAGAATCATTCTCGTTTTCATCTGTCATGTCTGAACGCCAATACAAGGAATAACAATGAGGCAAGATAAGCCCGGTGTACTCCTGGTGAATCTGGGTACGCCTGATGCGCCAACCTCATCAGCAGTGAAGCGCTATCTGAAACAATTTCTCAGCGATCGTCGCGTGGTGGATACGCCGTGCTGGCTGTGGTGGCCGATCCTCAATGGCATCGTGCTGCCGTTCCGTTCACCGCGTGTGGCAAAGCTGTATGCGTCAGTATGGATGGAGCAAGGCTCACCGCTGCTGGTGTACAGCCAGCGTCAGCGTGATGCGCTGGCTGCGCGACTGGATATGCCGGTTGCGCTGGGGATGAGCTACGGAAATCCGAGCCTGAAAAGTGCGGTGGATAGCCTGATGCAGCAGGGCGTGACCCGGTTGATCGTGCTGCCGCTGTATCCGCAATTCTCCTGTTCGACAGTGGCCTCGGTATGGGATGGACTGAGCCAGGTGTTTGCCGGTTACCGTTCGCTGCCGGATGTGGCCTTTATTCGTGATTACGCCGAACACCCGGCTTATATTGCAGCGCTGAAAGCCTCGGTAGAGCAATCGTTCGCCACCCATGGCAAACCGGACCTGCTGGTGATGTCGTTCCACGGAATTCCGCAGCGCTTCGCTAATGAAGGCGACGACTATCCGCAGCGCTGTCAGGATACCTTTGCCGCACTGACGGCAGCGCTGGGCCTGCAGCCGGATGAAGCGATGATGACGTTCCAGTCACGCTTTGGCCGTGAACCCTGGTTGCAGCCTTATACCGATGAAACCCTGCAGGGCCTGCCTGCCAAAGGGGTGAAGCATATTCAGGTGATGAGCCCGGGCTTTGCTGCGGACTGCCTGGAAACGCTGGAAGAGATCAGCGAACAGAACCGCGAGTTCTTCCTGCATGCCGGCGGCGAGAAATTTTCTTATATTCCGGCGCTGAACGATGACGCGCTGCATATCGAGATGATGGTACAGCTGGTGAATCAGCATCGCGGCTGACGGTTTGGGCCGTGAGTGTGTTACTCTTTACGGCCTGAATTGTTTCTAAGCTATCAATCATGAAATTTCCCGGCAAACGCAAATCCAAACACTACTTCCCTGTCAGCGCCCGCGATCCGCTGTTACAACCGCAGCAGCCGGAAAGCGAAAGTGGCAGCAGCTGGATCGTCGGTATCGATCAGATTCTGGTGGATATTGAAGCCAAAGTGGATGATGACTTTATCGCCCGCTATGGCCTGAGCGCCGGTCATTCACTGGTGATCGAGGATGATGTAGCGGAGGCTCTGTATCAGGAGCTGATGCATGACCAGCTGATCAGTCATCAGTTTGCCGGTGGCACCATAGGCAATACCCTGCATAACTACTCAGTGCTGGCCGACGACCGCTCTGTTCTGCTGGGGGTGATGTGCAACAATGTGCAGATTGGCGGTTATGCCTATCGTTACCTGTGTAATACCTCCAGCCGTACCGATCTTAACTATCTGCAGGGCGTCGATGGGCCGATTGGCCGCTGCTTTACGCTGATTGGCGATAATGGCGAGCGAACCTTTGCCATCAGTCCGGGCATGATGAACCAGCTGCGTGCCGAGAGCATCCCGGAAGAGGTGATTGCCGGTGCGTCGGCGCTGGTGCTGACCTCTTATCTGGTACGCTGTAAACCCGGCGAGCCGATGCCGCAGGCGACCATGCGTGCCATCACTCTGGCGAAAAAACACAATGTGCCGGTGGTGCTGACGCTGGGCACTAAGTATGTCATTGCCGATAATCCGCAATTCTGGCGTGATTTCCTGCGCGACCATGTGTCTATTGTGGCGATGAATGAGGACGAAGCGCTGGAACTGACCGGTTTTAGCGATCCGCTGCAGGCGGCGGATAAAGCGCTCGACTGGGTTGATCTGGTGCTGTGTACTGCCGGGCCAAGCGGTCTGTATATGGCGGGCTTTACTGAAGAAGACGGTAAACGCAAAACCAATCATCCGCTGTTACCGGGCGTTATCCCGGAGTTTAACCAGTATGAATTCAGCCGCGCGATGCGCCATCAGGATTGTCTGCAGCCGCTGCGTATTTTCTCCCATATCGCGCCGTACATGGGCGGGCCGGAAAAGATCATGAATACCAATGGCGCGGGCGATGGTGCACTGGCGGCGCTGCTGCACGATATTACTGCCAATAACTATCATCGCGCGAATGTGCCTAATTCCAGTAAGCATGGGCGCACGTATCTGACCTATTCGTCACTGGCGCAGGTGTGTAAATACGCGAACCGCGTCAGCTATCAGGTGCTGAATCAGCATGCACCGCGTTTAAGTCGTGGTCTGCCGGAACGTGAAGACAGTCTGGAAGAGGCGTACTGGGAGAGATAAATCATTCCTCTCCCGGTTACTCTCCCTCATAAAATGGAAGAGCCAGACTGATCCCCTCCCCCATAAAATGGGGGAGGGTTAGGGTGGGGGAACAAACGACACCGCATTGTCAGTTCCCCCATCCCCCACAGATGCAAGAGAAAGTGCAATCCGGGTGGATATTGTTAATCTGCGAGTGATAACGGGTTCAGCATTTCCCGTCGCGCTTAAATCGGGCACTCCTGTGGCCGTGACGCCTCATCCGCTTCCAGCTGCAGCATATTCAGCATACTGTTGGCGATTTCACGCTCACCCATCACCACGCGATCCGCGCCACGCTCCATAATGTATTCCACTTCATCGTCATAATGGGCACGGGCAATAATTTCGATATTCGGCCGGTTTTCCCGTGCTGCGGTGACAATTTCGCCCGCCTCATAGCCGTTCGGAATGGTCAGCAGCAGCCAGCGCGCACAGTCGAGTCGTGCCAGTTCCATAATATCGGCACGCGCCGCGTTGCCGAGCACCGCTTTAATACCCTGTTCACGCAGGGCTTCGACGCGTGGCCGTGAGTTTTCCACCACCACAATCGGGATACCGGCTTCAATCAGACGCGAACCGAGCAGGCTGCCGACGCGACCATAACCGACCAGCAGGGCGTGATTGCACATATCCACCGGGATCTGCTTTTCTTCTTCGATAGCCTCTTCCATCGTCTGTTCTTCGATGGTTTCCGTTTTCTCCAGGTAGCGCTCCAGCAGGGTAAACAGAATCGGGTTGAGCATAATCGACAGGATGGCTGCCGCCAGCACCAGGTTACGGCCTTCATCGGAGAGCAGACCGAGGGAGATGCCAAGTCCGGCGAGAATAAAGGCGAATTCACCGATTTGCGCCAGACTGACGGAAATGGTCAGCGCGGTACGGCGCGAGTGACCAAACAGGGTGACCAGTAAATAAGCGGCGATCGATTTACCCAGCACGATAATCGCCAGCGCACCCAGCACCGCCAGCGGTTCTTCCACCAGAATCATCGGGTCGAACAGCATGCCGACGGAAACGAAAAACAGCACGGCGAAAGCGTCGCGCAGCGGCAGGGTATCGTGTGCGGCACGGTGGCTGAGTTCGGACTCATTCAGCACCATACCGGCAAAGAACGCGCCCAGCGCAAAGGAGACATCAAAGAATTCCACTGCACCGAAAGCAATGCCCAGTGCCAGCGCTAATACCGCCAGAGTAAACAGTTCCCGCGAACCGGTGGCGGCGCTGCGCGCCAGAATCCATGGCACCACGCGGCGGCCAACCACCATCATCAGCACCATAAAGGCGACGACTTTACCAATCGTCAGCAGCAGATCCCACGACAGCATGGTAAAGCTGGCGTTGCCCTGTTCCAGCATGCCCGCGATGGCGGGCAGCAGCACCAGTGTCAGCACCATCACCAGATCTTCGACAATCAGCCAGCCGATGGCGATTTGCCCGCGCTGGCTGTCAATCAGTTGCCGTTCCTCCAGCGCGCGCAGCAGCACCACGGTACTGGCCGTGGAGAGACAGAGACCAAACACTAAACCGGTAATCATCGACCAGCCCATGCTCCAGGACAGCCCCATCCCCAGCAGGGTGGCAACCGCAATCTGGGCAATGGCGCCAGGAATGGCGATGGATTTTACCGACATCAAATCTTTCAGGGAGAAGTGCAGACCGACACCGAACATCAGCAGGATGACGCCAAGTTCGGCCAGTTCCGGTGCCAGATTGGTATCGGCAACAAAGCCGGGAGTGAAGGGGCCAGCCAGCACGCCTGCTAATAAATAGCCCACCAGCGGGGAGATGCGCAGGCGGTTAGCCAGCATGCCAAGAAGGAAGGCAAGTACAAGGCCTCCGACAATGGTCGTAATTAACGGCGTGGTGTGGTGCATGCCTGTCTCCTCCCTAATTTTCCGGCGTCCTCGTCAGTCACTGCAACGGCGCTGTTTCCCTTGCTGCCTTACTGCAACGACAATGACGCTGGGTCATTGAAAATGTGTCCGATTGTAAGTATTTAGTTTATGGCAAATTTCTGGCGCGCGCTTGTCAATAATGGTGATAACTATAAAAAATATGAAAAATGAGACAAATTCTGCTGGTGACGGTGATTTCCCTCACTCATCACAGGTTGCCCCCGATTTTATAGCAGAGAACCCGCGGGCAATTATCAAATATCTGCAGCATAAACGGGCTATTTGTGACGATGAACCGCCAGGAAAGCACGGGAAAGCACGGGAAAGCACAATTCGCCATGGATAAGCAGCGATTTTCCGCGCCAGATCCGCTTTCGTCAGAAAAGCGTGATGAAGCCGCCGGATCATAACAATACTGACTGGGTACGGTCACAAAGCTGCGGCATAATCATCTGGCACGCTAACTATTTGCAGGTATTACGGACAAGGAGATCTATTTTGCATTTTATTAAAAAAACAGTGCCCGGGATGCTGTTGTTATCCCTGCTGACCACGCCTTTACTGGCACAGGCCTGGGAAAAAGATCACACCTATAAATTCACTGTGTTACATACCAATGATCATCATGGCCGTTTCTGGAACAACGAGCATGATGAATATGGTCTGGCGGCGCAGAAAACGCTGGTCGACAATCTGCGTGAAGAGATTCAGTCACACGGTGGATCGGTACTGTTACTGTCTGGCGGCGATATCAACACTGGTGTGCCAGAGTCCGACTTGCAGGACGCGGAACCCGATTTCCGCGGTATGAATCTGATTGGCTATGATGCGATGGCGATTGGTAACCACGAATTTGATAATCCATTGTCGGTGCTGCGTCAGCAGCAAAAATGGGCCAAATTCCCGCTGCTTTCTGCCAATATCTACCAGAAAAGCACCGGTAAGCGCCTGTTCCAGCCGTATGCGCTGTTTAACCGCAAAGGGCTGAAAATTGCCGTGATTGGTCTCACCACCGATGACACGGCGAAAATCGGTAATCCGGAATACTTTACTGATATGGAGTTCCGCAAACCGGCCACCGAAGCGAAAGAGGTGGTGGAAGAACTGCGTGCGAAGGAAAAACCGGATGTGATTATCGCCGCGACCCATATGGGCCACTACGATAATGGTCGGCATGGTTCCAATGCGCCAGGGGATGTGGAGATGGCGCGAGCCCTGCCGGCCGGTTATCTCGATATGATTGTGGGTGGTCACTCACAGGACCCGGTGTGTATGGCCAGCGAGAACGTCAAGCAGGCTAACTATGTACCGGGAACACCTTGTGCGCCGGACCGCCAGAATGGCACCTGGATTGTGCAGGCTCACGAGTGGGGTAAATATGTGGGCCGCGCAGATTTTACCTTCCGCAATGGCACACTGACGCTGGATCACTATGAGTTGATCCCGGTGAACCTGAAGCACAAAGTGAAAAACAGCGATGGCACGGAAAGCCGGGTGTACTACACCCAGGAGATCGCTAAAAATCCGGGTATGGTGAAATTACTGACACCGTTCCAGAAAAAAGGTGAAGCGCAGTTAGGCATCAAAATTGGCAGCGTGAACGATCATCTGGAAGGCGACCGCAGCAAAGTGCGTTTTGTCCAGACTAACCTGGCGCGTCTGATTCTGACCGGGCAGATGGATCGCACCAACGCCGACTTTGCCGTGATGAGTGGCGGTGGTGTGCGTGATTCCATTGAACAGGGCGACATTACTTATAAAGATGTCCTCAAGGTGCAGCCGTTTGGCAACACGCTGGTGTATGTCGATATGAAAGGCAGCGAGGTGGAAAAATATCTCGCGGTGGTGGCGAATAAGCAGGTGGATTCCGGCGCTTATGCGCAATTCGCTAATGTCAGCCTGGTGGCGGATGGCACCGGCGTCAGCGAGGTGAAAATTAAAGGTGAACCGCTGCAGCAGGATAAAACCTACCGTATGGCGACACTCAGCTTTAATGCCACTGGCGGTGATGGCTATCCGGTGATCAGCACTTTGCCGGGCTACGTCAATACCGGTTTTGTCGATGCTGAAGTGCTGAAGCAGTTTATCGAGCAGAACTCGCCACTTGATGCGGCGAAATTCGCCCCGCAGGGTGAAATTGTCTATAAGAAGTAATCTGTTCAGCCTTCCCCGCCAGGGGAAGGCTGTTATTTCCTGCCGTTAACAGCTTGCGCAGGCGCGGCGTGCTATCAGCTTCTGACGCAGCGTATCCCACAGCCAGTTATAGGCTACGGTGTAGGGTAGGAAGAACAGGAAGAAGGCCACTTCAATCATAAATGCCTGCAGCAAACTGATATCCAGCATCCAGGCCGCCAGCGGCAGACCAATCAGAATAAAGCCACCTTCAAATCCCAGCGCATGCAGAATACGCAGCCCGGCGCCACGTGCTATCTGGCCCGGCGGGTACAGCCGATCAAACCCGGTGTTATAGATCATATTCCACAGCATGGCGACCGTTGACAGCATGATCGCCAGTGCTCCCATCTGAAACAGCGGTTTATCCATAATCCAGGTCGCCAGCGGCGAGACGATTGCAATCGCCAGCACCTCAAAGCCTGCAGCATGTAAAAAACGTTCTTTCAGTGTTCTGGTTCGCATAATGACTCCTTAGCTTATCGCGGTCGCTATTTTCATCGCTTTTTTTGCTAAGATGAAATGAGTATCCATCGATAAAAGCGATAGAAGACGATGCGTTATTCTCCGGAATCCCTTGAAGCCTTTGTACAGACCGTGGAAAGCGGCTCTTTCTCGGCCGCCGCGCGAGCACTGGGGAAAAGCCAGTCCACCATCAGCAGCGCGGTGGCGAACCTGGAAGCCGATCTCGGTTTCACCCTGTTTAACCGCGAAGCGCGGCAGCCAGTGCTGACGGAGGCCGGGCGACGCGCGCTGGCGCAGGTGCAGGACATTCTCGCCGCCAGTGCCCGGCTGGATCAGCTGGCGGTGCGGCTGGCGGGGGAGGTGGAACCGCGTCTGAGCATGGCGGTTTCCGATTTCTGGCAGGCGGACCACCACGAGTCGCTGTTGTATCGCTTTGCTGAGCGCTATCCGGATATTGAATTTGACTGCATGATTGCGGAAGACGCCGATGCTATCGATCTGTTGCAGAGCGGGCGGGCACATATCGCGGTGGTACGGGCGCAGCCGCGTTTACCGCTGGATATTGCCTCATCGCGCCTGCAGGTGCAGGCACAGATGGCGATCTATATTCATCACCAGCATCCGCGGGCACAGCAGGAGACATTGCAGTGGCACCAGCTGACCCGCGAACGCCAGCTGCGGCTCAATACCTGGGTGCAGCAGGATGATGAACGTGCGGTGGGGAAGGTATGGTCAGCGCCCTCTTATCTGCTGCTACTGGAGATGGCGGAGCAGGGTTTTGGCTGGAGTATTTTGCCGCGTTGGCTGGTGGAGCAGTTTGGCCACCAGCTGCTGAAAGCGCTGCCGGTGGAGGGCTGGCCGCAAAATATCGCGGTAGACGTGGTATGGTCAAAACGTTCCCCGCCGGGGCCAGCGGGGCGCTGGATGATCGATCAGCTCTGCGCGCAGCGACCCGACTGACAGCGTGGCTGCGTTGCGGAGTCAGTCGCGGCGTGCGATGTCCGCCAGGGTGGCATCCAGCAGTTTTGCCAGGTCGCCCGCCGCCAGTTCAATATCGAGGCCGCGTTTGCCGCCGGAAATATAGATGGCGGGCCAGTCAGTGGCGAGATGATCAATCACGGTTGGCAGACGTTTTTTCTGCCCCAGCGGACTGATGCCGCCGACCAGATAACCGGTAACCCGCTGCGCCAGCTGCGGATCGGCCATATCCGCTTTTTTGGCGCCTAGTGCTTTCGCCACCTTCTTTAAATCCAGCTGACTGGAGACCGGTGTTACCGCCACCGCCAGATTTTTGCCGTCGCCATTGAGCGCCACCAGTAGGGTTTTATACACCTGTTCCGCATTCAGATTCAGTTTGCGGACCGCCTCATCACCAAAGTTGGTTTCGTCACTGTCATGCTGGTAAGGATGCAGGGTAAAGGCGACGTGATGTTTTTCCAGTAGTTTTACCGCCGGGGTCATTTTTCTGTCCTTCGTGAGAATAATCTTATTGGCTTGGTGAAGAAAAGTGCTGGCGAAAATTCAGACT
This sequence comes from Erwinia sp. V71, assembly GCF_965644245.1. NCBI lineage: Bacteria > Pseudomonadati > Pseudomonadota > Gammaproteobacteria > Enterobacterales > Erwiniaceae > Erwinia > Erwinia sp. V71. The sequence continues at coordinate 8,919 of NZ_CBFFRK010000003.1, read as the reverse complement.
TTGCGCGACAATCGCCATCCCTTCAGCAAGTCAGTTGCTGCAGGCGAACCAAAATCATAAACAAATTCTTCTTTGACAGGTCGATAGCAATATCGGCCTTCTTTTTTTTAGCGTCCCTGCAATAAATCCGGCAGATTGCCTTCGCCATACAGATGCAATGCACCGACTGCCACCACATAGCGCCCGGCGGTGAGCTGGCTCAGCGTTTCTGTCCAGCGCTGGTTGCGCTGATTCATCAGCACGTCATTCAGTTCACTGCTGAAGGTGGTCGGCAATACGATCTGATGCTGACGCGGCGGCGTTTCCAGCCACCAGATCACCATGGTCTGCAGCAGACGGGCATTGGTGTGCCAGTGCTGCAGGGTATCTTCCAGCAGTGCCATACCGTTATCCGGCAGCGCGTTCAGTAGCGCCAGCTGCTCGTCAGGGCCTTCCAGCTCGATAATCGCAATTCCACGCGCCCTGGCAGCCTGCAACAGTTGATAGTCAATGCCGTAGTCCGGTCGCAGTCCCAGCCGTTGCGCCTGCTGCGCCTGTAGCATCAATGCTACCTGCCAGCCAGGCAGGGTATCGACCCTTGCAGTGCTGATCGACAATTCATCACACAACCGCTGCAGAATCGCCAGATTGTCTGGTGACAGACGTTGCGCCAGAGCAGGCCAGCTGCCGACATCGCTAAACGGCGACGCGCCGCGCGTGATATCGGCTTCGACAATCAGGGCATCGGCTTTATCCAGCGAGCGCAGTAACTGCCCTGGTAGCGGCATCATATCGCGTGTACCCATATGAATGCTGCCGACCAGATGTAACTGGCGCCCGGCGGGCAGCGCCACATCCAGTGCCGGATAGGTGTAGCTCACTGCTGAAAACGATCGGATCAGTGAGGTCACTTTGCACAGCCATTTCGCCATTTTTCCGCCCTATCCAGTGAAATGATTTATGCTAGCGGTTTCACTGGCTAATGAACAGCGGAAAGCGGGACGCTGCACATCACCCCTTTGGCGGCTGGTAACGCAGCAGGCGGTTGGCATTACTGACCACGGTAATCGAGGACAGTGCCATCGCCGCGCCAGCCACTACCGGATTGAGCAGAGTGCCGGTCAGCGGCCACAACACACCGGCGGCAATCGGGATGCCCAGCGTGTTGTAGATAAATGCGCCCAGCAGATTTTGCTTCATATTGCGCAGCGTTGCTTTTGCGATCGCCAGTGCATCGACGACGCTGTTGAGATCGTGGCGCATCAGCGTCATCGCAGCCGTTTCAATCGCCACATCACTGCCACTGCCCATGGCAATACCGACATCAGACTGCGCCAGTGCTGGCGCATCGTTAATGCCATCGCCAATCATCGCCACCTGGTGCCCTTGCTGTTGCAGATCGATAATCGCCTGCGCTTTGCCCTCGGGCAGTACGCCGGCAATCACCTGATCCAGACCGGCTTCGCGGGCAATCGCGTGGGCGGTGATGGGGTTATCGCCGGTCAGCATCACCAGCCGATAACCCTGCCGGTGGAGCCGCTGCAGCGCCGCCGCACTGCTTGCCCGCAGTGGATCGCGAATACCGAACACCGCGACAATCCGGCCATCGGCCGCCAGCATAACCGGCGTTGCGCCGCTTTCCGCCAGCGTGCTGACAGTGCTGTCTGCCACCGTGGTGTCGATCTGCTGTTGCTGCATCAGCGTGTGATTCCCCAGCAGTAACGCGACGCCATCAATCATGCCGCTAACGCCCTGGCCGCGTATTGTACGAAATTGCTCTGCTGACGGCAGGGGCTGCCCGGACGCACGATCGAGGATCGCCCGCGCCAGCGGATGGCTGGAACCCTGCTCCAGCGCAGCGGCCCAGCGCAATACCTGCGCATCATCGCGGTGATGGAACGTGACGATATCAGTAACGCGCGGCGCACCTTCGGTAAGGGTGCCGGTTTTATCAAACACCAGCGTATCAAGAGTGCTGGCGCGTTGCAGTGCATCAGCATCACGCACCAGCACGCCAAATTCTGCGGCGCGGCCGACGCCGGAAATAATCGACATCGGCGTCGCCAGGCCAAGGGCGCACGGGCAGGCGATAATCAGCACCGTGGTGGCGATTACCAGAGTATAGACAATTTGTGGTTGTGGGCCCGCGAAATACCAGACTGCGGCACTGAACAACGCAATCAGCACGACTGCTGGCACAAATATCGCTGAGATACGATCGGCCAGCTTGCCGATTTCCGGCTTACTGCTTTGTGCCTGGCGCACCATCTGAATAATGCGCGCCAGCGTGGTGTTTTTACCGATCGCCTGGGCGGTGAACAGCACGCTGCCGTCCTGCAGCAGGGTGCCGGCATGCAGTTTATCGCCAGCGGATTTCTGCTGTGGCAGCGGTTCGCCGGTGAGCATTGCTTCGTCCAGCCAGGCTTCGCCTTCACTGATTTGACCATCGACAGGGACACGATCCCCTGTGGTCAGCCGCAGCGTCATACCCGCCGTAACTTCACTGAGCGGCAACATCTTTTCTCCAGAAGGGGTCACGACCCTGGCGGCAGGCGGTGTCAGATCCAGCAATCGCTCCAGTGCCTGTGACGAGCGCTGACGAGCGCGTTGTTCCAGAGCATGGCCGAGGTTGATCAGGCCAATGATCATCGCGCTGGCTTCATAATAAAGATGACGTGCCGCCATTGGGAAAAAGTCAGGCCAGAGATTAACGCTGAAGGAGTAAAGCCAGGCCGCCGCGGTGCCGAGCGCCACCAGCGTGTCCATGGTCGCCGTGCCTTTCAGCAGGCTGCGCCAGGCGCTGCGGTAGAAGTGACCACCTGCGACGATCATCACCAGTAACGTCAGTACGCCAGCTACCAGCCAGCCGCTGCGGTTGGTCTCTGTCAGCATCATATTGTCGCCGAACATGCCCCACACCATCAGCGGAATGCCCAGCGCCAGCGCCAGTGCCGACTGCCAGCTAAAGCGCCGCATCGCCTGACGGGCATTATGCTGCTGTTTTTCGCGCCGCAGCTGGTCATCTTCAATCACTTCTGCGGCATAGCCCGCATTTTTTACGGCGGCCACCAGTGCCTGCGGCGCAGCGGAACCCATCACCAGCGCGCTACGGTCGGCCAGGTTCACGCGCGCCTGTTCGACGCCCGCCACCTGTTGCAGCGCATCCTGCACCCGACTGACGCAGCTGGCGCAGCTCATGCCATCAATCAGCAGATGATGACTGTCCGCAGAAGAAGAGGGCGCCGGAAGCTGTTGAGTGACCGCTGTCAGCGCTTCCGGCTGAGGTTCTGCATCTGTCAGCGGGTCAGGCTTTGGGTGGCTGTCGCCCTGTTGTACTTTCGCGTGGTAACCCGCCTGTTCCACGGTGGCGATCAGCGCGTCGCCGGACGCGGCTCCCGTCACACGAGCTTCTGTGGTGGAGACTTCCGCCTGCTCAACGTCGTCGCGTTGCTCCAGCGCCTCTTTGACCCTTTTGACACAATGGCCGCAGGACAAGCCATCCAGCGCCAGTAACGTAATCTGTGACATGGTTATCGCTCCTGATTTTCTTTTTTGACCGGATACCGCTCCGGGTCAACTATAAGGTTAAACCTTCCATTAAGGGGAAGGTCAAGCCCCGGCTGAACCGGTCAGTCAGCGTTGTTCACTGCGGCAGAGGTTATCTCTGACCCGTATCTCCATCCTGGATTTTCTCTGCTCTTCTATTGCCTGAATTCAGGCCAGCCGGATATCCCGCGCCGTGGGATGCTGTGCTCTGCGCAGACTATGCGACGTGGCGTCTGTAACAGAGAACAGGAGGGCGAATGAAACGGATACGAGGCCTTTCATTAGTGATATTACTGGTAGTGATGAGCGTAAGCGGATGCTCAACCTGGAATTCAGTACAGCTCAGAAAACAGAACATCAACAGTGGTTATATCGCCTATCAGCTGGCCCCTCCTTTGTATACGGGCGATAAAATTAAGTACCGCCTGAAGAGTGGCGGCGAAGGAGAAATGACCGTTGCTAAAGTGGGGCCTGATTCTTTGCAGGGTGAAAAAGGGCAGACGATCGCGTTGTCAGATATCGCCTCGCTGGAAAGGAAAAATTTTGCTAAGGGGAAAACGGCTGCAGTGGTGGGCGGAGGTGCGGTCACAACTGCTGTCATCATTAGTGTGATAATGGTTGCAGGACTGGCTGCTGCGGTTACGGCGCTGTGAGGCAGATTATCTTCCCTCATGATTTGAGGGAAGATAAGGATCAAACGGTCATTTCGCCAGTGAAGAGAATAGCCATCTGAACCACCACAGGTGACGCCACAATGTATGTCGCTGCTGTGCAGGTGCCGGGCGGGTGAAGCGGGCTGCGGTGTGCCAGCGGAAATTTAAAAACATCCGGCTGTGACCATGCTCAGCGCCAAATTCACTCACCTGTTGTTTTTTCTTCAGGTCGATTGGCGTATTGCGCGAATAGTCTCTGTCCAGGCTGTGATAGGCCTTTTCCCGGTTAACTTCACGCTGGTGGCAGGTATATTTTTTCGGCAGGTAGCGCTGCCGTGAGCCATGGTATTTGTGGTATTTCACAAAGCGGTAATCTTCTGCGCCATAGCCGCCTGAGAACTCTTCGTCATAGCCAAAGTGGCGAAGGAAACGCGCGCGTGACATAAAGAACAGATTACTGTGTCCTTTATAGACTTCACCCGTTTCAACATTGGTGCGGTAAATCTTGTAGAAATCCCGGCCTGGATTTTTATGGTTAATCAGGTAAGCGAAGGTTTCTGGCGGCAGTGAGTGATCGAGATCGGTTATCAGGATCTTATCCGACTTCGCATAGGTTACGCCGAGGTTGCGGGAGCCCCCCTGATTCCACGCAATATCATCGTCAATTCTCAGCCAGTGCAGATTCAGGTTGAACTCAGGGATTTCGTAGCTGACCGGGCTACCATCGTCAACAATACTAAATTGCACCTGGTCGAGAATTTCCTGCGGATAAGCAGCATACTTCTCTAAAAGCTCAAGGACGGAATTGATATTATCCTGATTGCAGTAAAAATGGGTAATGTAAGTCAGTTTTATATGCTGCCAGTCTTCCATTCGGGACTCTTTTAATAATGATGTTTTTGGGGAAACGTGTATTTTAAACGCCGCAAGCTTTGTGCTTCAATCACTAATAATGATTATTGAAATCAATTGCCCGCTCTGAAACACCCTGTTTATCCTGGGTCGCCGCTTTGATTTGGCGTTGACGGAGCGTACTGTTTAGTGGCGGCAGCGCGCTTTCAGCATTAGCGCAGGGAGAAAATATGAATATTAGCGATGTGGCTAAAAAAACCGGCCTGACCAGCAAGGCGATCCGTTTTTATGAAGAGAAGGGGCTGGTCACGCCACCATTGCGTAGTGAAAATGGTTACCGCAGCTACAGCAGAAAGCATATTGAAGAGCTGGTGTTACTGCGCCAGGCGCGTCAGGTTGGGTTTAACCTGGACGAGTGCCGGGAAATGGTGGCGCTGTTCAACAATCCGGAGCGGCACAGTGCGGATGTAAAAGCGCGCACGCTTGGTAAGGTGGCGGAAATTGAAGCCCATATCGCTGAATTAAACCAGATGCGCGAACGCCTTCTGGCGCTGGCGAATGCCTGTCCGGGTGATGACAGCGCCGACTGTCCGATTATTAATCATCTGGCAGGCTGCTGTCATTCCACGGCAGCGGCTAAAGACGAGGCGTAATCCGTAAGGTTATGCCTTCGATAGCGACGACAGTGACTTCACTGCCGGCAGGCAGATCGCTGTCAGCCTGAACGCGCCAGCTACTGTCACCGATTTTCACATGGCCTACGCCATCTACCAGACCACTCTGTAGCGTGAAATGGCGGCCAATCAGCTGGTTGCCGCGCTGATTCAGGGTATTCGGTGTCTGTTGCCGTTCGCGCCGTTGCAGCCAGCGGAACCAGCAAAACGCTGATGCCATGGTTAGCAGCGCAAAAATCACGCCCTGCCATTCCCATGAGAGTGGCAGCAGCCAGACCAGCAAACCCACTAGGACGGCTGAGATGCCACTCCACAGCAGATAGCCGCTGGTTCCCAGCATTTCCGCTGCCAGCAGCAGGCCGCCCAGTGTTAGCCAGAACCAGTGCGGATGAACCAGGATTGCCGCCAGCATCAGTTTTTACTCCGATCCTGTTGGGTTTCTTTAAACAGTTCGCTGATCCCGGCGATGGAACCCATCAGGCTGCTGGCTTCCAGTGGCATCAGGACCACTTTGCTGTTGTTTGCCGTGCCAATTTTTTGCAGCGCATCAGTGTATTTTTGCGCCACAAAATAGTTCACGGCCTGCAGATTACCTGCGGCAATGGCCTCTGACACCATCTGAGTTGCCCGCGCTTCCGCCTCGGCAGCACGTTCACGCGCTTCCGCCTGTAAGAAGGCGGACTGGCGCTCACCTTCAGCTTTTAATATTTGCGACTGCTTGTCCCCCTCAGCACGCAGAATCGCCGCCTGGCGAATCCCTTCCGCTTCGAGGATGTCGGCGCGTTTGGTTCGTTCTGCTTTCATCTGCGCGTTCATCGAAGCGATCAGCTCGGCAGGTGGACGGACATCGCGGATTTCGATACGGGTGACTTTAACGCCCCACGGGTTAGTGGCCTCATCAACAATATGCAGCAGGCGGGTGTTAATGTTATCGCGCTGCGACAGCATCTCATCCAGTTCCATAGAGCCCAGCACAGTACGGATATTGGTCATCGTCAGATTGAGGATCGATAACTCAAGATTGCTGACTTCATAAGCTGCGCGAGAAGCATCCACCACCTGAATAAAACAGACGGCATCGATGGTGACATTGGCGTTATCTTTGGAAATGATCTCTTGTGAAGGGACATCGACCACCTGTTCCATCATATTGATCTTGCGACCAATACGATCCATAAAGGGGACGATCAGGCTAAGACCTGGCGTAAGGGTTTTGGTATAGCGGCCAAAGCGTTCAACCGTCCACTGATACCCTTGCGGCACGATTTTTACCCCGGACCAGACCACGATAAGCGCCAAAATGATCAGCACTGGAATAACGGCTAACATAACCAACCTCCTGACTGTTAAGCTGACGAGCCGAGTCGTTTCGGCCCGTTTGATGATCCCTTAGTAGAGCAGAGAATAGAGTTGGCGACGGTATTTTGCCGCCAGCGCGTCGCCAGTGCCAAGTGCGGCAAGGATCTCCTGCAGCATTTTGCGTGCCTGACCATCTGCTGCGGCCAAATCCTGTTTCAGATGACTGAACAGCAATTCCAGCGCTTCTTCGTTGCGGCCAACCTGGTGCAGCTGTAACGCCAGTTGTGTTGCCAGCTCAGCGTTGTCGGGATCGGCTGCGATTTGCTGTTGCAACTGCTGAATCTCCGGCGTGTCTGCGGCCTGTTTCAGCAGATCAATTTGCGCTTTCAGCCCCTGATAGCGGGTATCCTGATCCTGCAATGGTACTGCAGCCAGCACGGTTTCCGCTTCTTCACTGCGATTCAGGGTGATTAACACTTCCGCCAGCAGAAAACCGATTTCGCTGGCTTGGTTGCTTAACTGCCAGGCATCTTTCAGCAGTGGTAGTGCATCGAGCGGCTTCCCTTCATCCATCAGCGCCAGCGCTTGCTGTGCTTTCAGCTCTTCTTCGCGCGGAAGGACTTTTTCCAGCAGGGCGCGGATAGCCTCTTCTGGTTGCGGCCCCTGGAAACCATCGACGGGCTGGCCATTCTGGAACAGATACACCGTTGGGATAGAACGCAGGCCAAACTGTGCCGCTACGGCGGGTTCTGCATCACAATCCAGTTTCGCCAGAATAAACTGACCAGCATACTCCTGCGCCAGACGCTCCAGAACCGGTGTCAGCTGCAGGCAGTGCTGGCTGCGTTCCGACCAGAAATAGAACAGCACCGGCAGCTGCATGGAGTGTTCCAGCGTCTGATGCAGGTTAGATGCGTTGATATCAATAATCGAAGCTTGTGGTGACATGAATTCGTCTCTTTTACGGGTGACTTTGTAACAATATTGGGACGTAACGTCCGGCTTCAAGCAAAATTATGCTCACGCGCTTAGTTGCTGCGCAAAATGCGATCCAGTATCCGCCCCGGCAACAGACGACGCAGCAGGCTCATGGCATGCGCCACCAGTGTCACAGGATAACGTAATTTTGGATGGCGACTTTCCAGCGCATGGTGCAGCTTTGGCAGTATGGCTTCTGTGGGCAGGGTAAAACGTGCGGCGATGCCCGGGTTCTTTACGGGTTTATCCTGCTGGGTTTGGTTCACGTTAGCCGTGAAGTGGGTCGCAATTGGGCCGGGTTCAATCAGACTGACCTGCACGCCTGAACCATGCAGTTCCATACGCAGCGCATCTGACCAGGCTTCCAGCGCATATTTGCTGGCGGCATAAGCGCCGCGACGTGGGGTGGAAATCAGTCCCATCACTGAGCTGGTATTAATTATACGCCCTGCACCTCCCGCCTGCAGAGCAGGAAGCAGCAGCATGGTCAGCTGGTGAGTACCGAAAAAATTACTGGCGAATTGTTGTTCCAGCTGCTGGCGAGACAAGGTATGTAATGCGCCATAAACGCCATAACCGGCATTATTAAACAGGGCATACAATTGATTTCCACTCAGTGCCAGCACCTGCTGTGCCGCCTGTTCCACACTGTGAGAATCGTCGAGATCAAGAGTAATACCCGTAAAGCCCAGCTGATTCATCCGCGCCACATCGTCAGCTTTACGGCAGGCGGCGAACACCTGATAGCCACGCCGCTGCAAATCAGTGGCGGCAACCAGACCAATACCGCTTGAACAACCGGTAATTAAAATTGATTTTTGCATAAGCCTCTGAACGTAGTGATGGAGTGAGATGCTTGTTCGCGAATTCAGATAATAAGTGCAACGCTCGGACATGATTGTGGAGAGTGTAGGAGGAAGGGTTAACTACCGATAAGT
>NZ_CBFFRK010000002.1:0-100387 GCF_965644245.1 Erwinia sp. V71 | reverse complement strand
GGGAGACCGTGTAAGAAAGCGTTAATTCCCGGCGTGATCGACAGTATGCCAATCAGTGATCGGAGGCATGCCAAATCGTGATCGGAGATGGATGCCAAATCATGATCGACCTTGATGCCAAACCGTGATCGATTCACATGCCATTTTGCAATCAAAGCAGAAAACTGCGCGCATATCGCGCTGGTGGAACGCAAATTTATGGGGATGGACACCGCGTCGATTCTGTTTCTGAACGCAGCAGGGGGCGCGATGTTTAAAATCTTTGCCGGCCGTGACGATCATCGTCAGTTGCTGGCGGAGCAGCTGTCTGCCTTCCGCACCCTTGCCCGGACACTGACGCAGTAAATCACAGGCGAAAAAAAACCAGCCCGCAGGCTGGATTTTTTTATTACGTCTTAATGATTACGCATCACGACGACGGGTTGGCGCATTGCCATCCTGACGTGGACCACGGTTGCCGCCGTCACGGCTGAAGCCGCCACGACCGCCTTCGCGACCACCTTCACGGCCGCCGAAACCACCACGGCCACCGCCACGACGCTCGCCGCCGCGATCACCACGGTCACCGCGGTCGCCACGATCGTTGCTGCGCGGTTGCGCATCGCCCAGCAGTTGCATATTCATTGGTTTGTTCAGAATACGCGTGCGGGTGAAGTGCTGCAGGATGTCGCTTGGCATACCTTTTGGCAGTTCGATAGTCGAGTGAGTACCGAACAGCTTGATGTTGCCAATGTAACGGCTGCTGATATCGCCTTCGTTAGCAATCGCGCCAACGATGTGACGAACTTCAACACCATCATCACGGCCCACTTCAATGCGGTACAGTTCCATGTCACCAACGTCACGACGTTCACGGCGTGGACGGTCGCCATCACGTGAATCACGCGGACCACGGTCATTACGATCGCCACGACGGTCATCACGACGATCGTCACGCTCTTTGAACTCGCGACGTGGACGTGGAGCCGGATCCGGTGGCAGGATCAGAGGACGTTCGCCCTGTGCCATTTTCAGCAATGCTGCAGCCAGGGTTTCCATATCCAGGTCTTCTTCCGGCTGCATTTTGCTCAGCAGTGCACGGTACTGATCCAGATCGCTGCTTTCCAGCTGCTGCTGTACTTTGCCGGCAAATTTCGCCAGACGACGCGCACTCAGCAGTTCTGCGTTTGGCAGATCCACTTCAGGAATCGTCAGTTTCATGGTACGTTCGATGTTACGCAGCAGACGACGTTCGCGGTTCTCAACGAACAACAGTGCGCGACCTGCACGACCTGCACGACCGGTACGGCCGATACGGTGTACGTAAGACTCAGCATCCATTGGGATATCGTAGTTAACGACCAGGCTGATACGTTCAACGTCCAGACCACGGGCCGCAACGTCAGTTGCGATCAGAATATCCAGACGGCCATCTTTCAGGCGCTCCAGCGTCTGCTCACGCAGTGCCTGGTTCATATCACCGTTCAGCGCGGCGCTGTTGTAACCGCTACGCTCCAGGGCTTCAGCCACTTCCAGCGTCGCGTTTTTGGTGCGCACGAAGATAATCGCAGCATCAAAATCTTCTGCTTCAAGGAAGCGTACCAGTGCATCAGTTTTACGGCCGTAAGCGGTCCAGTAGCTCTGGCTGATGTCCGGACGAGTGGTCACGCTGGACTGGATACGTACTTCCTGCGGCTCTTTCATAAAGCGACGGGTAATACGACGAATCGCTTCTGGCATGGTCGCGGAGAACAGCGCGGTCTGATGACCTTCCGGGATCTGCGCCATGATGGTTTCAACGTCTTCGATGAAGCCCATACGCAGCATTTCATCAGCTTCGTCCAGAACCAGTCCGCTCAGATTAGACAGGTTCAGCGTACCGCGTTTCAGGTGGTCCAGCAGACGACCCGGAGTACCGACAACGATTTGTGGTCCCTGACGCAGTGCGCGCAGTTGCACGTCATAACGCTGGCCGCCATACAGGGCCACAACGTTTACGCCGTTCATGTGTTTAGAGAATTCAGTCATTGCTTCCGCAACCTGCACCGCCAGTTCGCGGGTCGGTGCCAGTACCAGCAGTTGTGGTGCTTTCAGGCTGGAATCAACGTTATTCAGCAGCGGCAGAGAGAAAGCCGCGGTCTTGCCACTGCCAGTCTGTGCCATGCCCAGTACATCGCGGCCCGCCAGCAGATGAGGAATACATTCAGCCTGGATTGGAGATGGCTTCACGTAACCCATATCGTTCAGGGCGGACAGGATGGAGGCGTTCAGGCCCAGGTCAGCAAAAGTGGTTTCGATCTCAGTCATGTAGTACACAAGCCTCTTAAATTACGGCGGCCAGTCTACATAACTCGTCGTGAAAATTTTCAATCATTTTCATCAAAAAGTGTGAACCGGCTCAAATTAGTGGTTTCGACGAACAAAAAGGCCCTCATCCGTGAAGATGATGACATTTCAGAAATTCAGGCAAAGAAAGTCCGTCAGCTATTGCTGGTCAGATTCTGATAGATCGTCTTGTGTCTGGCCGAGTAGCGCCAGCTCCAACAATGCGTATCGGTGCTCAACGAAGTTATTTACGTTGTTCGCGACCGCCAGTTTGAACAACGCTTCTGCGTTGTCCTTCTCCCCCAGACTTAGGTAGTACTTACCTAAATAGAAGTTGGTTTCACTGAGATGTTCAGCGAGCGAGGTGTTATCCGTTGCGTCCGCCTGGAGACGTTCCATCAGCACTGCTTCGCTGATGTCGCCAAGGTAGAACTCGACAATATTCCATCCCCATTGATCTTTCACCGCTTTGTCATAACGCTGTTTCAGCGCGACTTTCGCTTTGTCAGCATCAATCTCACGTTCGGTCAGATAGAGCCACAAGCTACGGAAAGGATCGTTAGGATCGTCTTGATAAAACGCCAGCAGATCATCTTGCGCTAACGGGTATCGTCCACCGTAGTAGAGGGCGATGCCACGATTCAAATGCGCATAGTTGTAAGTTGGATCAAGCTCAAGTACAGAATCAAACGCTTCATAGGCAGCATCAAAATTGCCTGCCTGCGTTAAATATATGCCTAAGTAATTGAATACTTCAGGCATATCCGGTCTGATCGCCAGCGCTTGTGAAAAATCATTTCGCGCTAATGCCCTCAGACCCAAACTATCATACAACACTCCGCGCTCATATAACAGCTGTGCGCGTTCATCATCGGTCAGCGCCCGACTGGCAAGTATTTGTTCCATGCGCGCAAGAATGACTTCCTGCTGCAAAGTGGGCTGTAGTGGCACTGCCAGAACATCGTTCTTACGCCAATCGGAGTTGCTGCATCCTGCCAGCGAAATAGCTGTCGCAACGAAACACCAGCGCAAAAAAGGCTTCATTTCCCACTCCCGAAAACAAACATTGGGATGAACATCCTGTCATCCGCCTGCCGTGCACAAGGTATCCCGCCTCGCGATGAAACAGCTCTCCATGCACGCATGGAGAGCTCAATGGTCAATCGTTACTCAGCTTCTGGGTTAACGTCAGCTGCGGCTTCAGGCTGCTGCTCTGTCGCTTCTTTAATGCTCAGACGCACACGGCCCTGACGATCAACTTCCAGTACCTTCACCGGTACTTCCTGACCCATCTGCAGATAGTCGGTCACTTTCTCTACACGCTTGTCAGCGATCTGAGAAATGTGCACCAGACCTTCTTTACCGCCACCGATGGCCACGAAGGCACCGAAATCGACGATACGGGTCACTTTACCGTTGTAGATACGGCCAACTTCGATCTCAGCAGTGATCTCTTCGATACGGCGAATCGCGTATTTCGCTTTTTCACCGTCAGTTGCTGCGATCTTCACGGTACCATCATCTTCGATTTCGATGGTGGTGCCGGTTTCTTCGGTCAGCGCACGGATCACAGAACCGCCTTTACCGATCACGTCTTTGATCTTGTCCGGGCTGATCTTAATGGTGTGAATACGTGGCGCAAACTGAGAGATATCGCCACGTGGCGTGCTGATAGCCTGTTCCATCACGCTCAGGATGTGCAGACGCGCGCCCTTAGCCTGGTTCAGAGCCACCTGCATGATTTCGCGAGTGATACCTTCAATCTTGATGTCCATCTGCAGCGCGGTGATACCGTCACGGCTACCGGCCACTTTGAAGTCCATATCGCCGAGGTGGTCTTCGTCACCCAGGATGTCAGACAGTACAACAAACTTCTCGTCTTCTTTCACCAGGCCCATCGCGATACCCGCAACAGCAGCCTTGATTGGCACGCCTGCGTCCATCAGAGCCAGAGAAGCACCACAGACAGAAGCCATAGAAGAAGAGCCGTTAGATTCGGTGATCTCAGACACCACACGCACGGTGTAAGGGAATTCTTCCAGTTTTGGCATCACGGCCAGCACGCCGCGTTTCGCCAGGCGACCGTGACCAATTTCACGACGTTTTGGCGAGCCAACCATACCGGTTTCACCCACGGAGTATGGAGGGAAGTTGTAGTGGAACAGGAAGCTGTCGGTACGTTCGCCCATCAGCTCGTCCAGGCTCTGCGCATCACGGGCAGTACCCAGGGTCGCGGTAACCAGCGCCTGTGTTTCACCACGGGTGAACAGAGAGGAACCGTGAGTACGTGGCAGCACGCCAGTACGCACATCCAGACCACGGATCATATCTTTTTCGCGACCATCGATACGCGGCTCGCCGTTCAGTACACGGCTACGCACCACGTTTTTCTCGATGGCGTGCAGGATGTCGCCGATTTCTGCGTCGTCCAGAGACTCATCTTCCGCCAGCAGGGTTGCGATGGTTTCCGATTTGATCACGTCAACCTGAGCGTAACGCTCTTGTTTGTCAGTGATGCGGTAAGCATCGCTCAGACGTGATTCCGCCAGAGCCGCAATACGGGAAGTCAGCTCGGTGTTAACAGCTGGCGCCTGCCAGTCCCAACGCGGTTTACCGGCTTCAGCAACCAGCGCGTTGATGTTTTCGATAACCACCTGCTGCTGGTCGTGGCCAAATACCACCGCACCCAGCATCTGCTCTTCGCTCAGGATATCCGCTTCGGATTCCACCATCAGCACCGCACCTTCGGTACCGGCAACCACCAGGTCCAGTTTGCTCTGCTTGATTTCGTCGCTGGTTGGGTTCAGTACGTACTGATCGTTGATGTAACCCACACGAGCAGCACCGATTGGGCCGCTGAACGGTACACCAGACAGGCTCAGCGCAGCAGAAGCACCGATCATCGCCACGATATCCGGGTTAACCTGTGGGTTAACGGAGACAACGGTCGCAATCACCTGGATTTCATTGAAGAAACCTTCCGGGAACAGAGGACGTACCGGACGGTCAATCAGACGCGCGATCAGGGTTTCGCCTTCGCTTGGACGGCCTTCACGACGGAAGAAGCTGCCCGGGATACGGCCAGCAGCATAAGTACGCTCCTGGTAGTTCACCGTCAGCGGGAAGAAGTCCTGACCTGGTTTGGTTTTTTTCTGAGCAACCACGGTAACGAACACTGCAGTGTCGTCCATGCTTACCATCACGGCGGCAGTCGCCTGACGAGCCATCATACCGGTTTCAAGGGTAACGGTATGCTGACCATACTGGAATTTACGTACGATCGGATTCAGCAAAATAATATCCTTTACTCTAAGCAGGCACTTTCATCGTGCCCTGCCGTGGATTTTCAATCTTCCTCTGCATCCTCGCGACTAATGACAACCTTTATTCCATTCCACGCTGGATAAAGCCTCTCATTAGCCGCGCGAACCTCTGCAACGAAAGATCACACCTGACAACAATACATTAGTTTGCCTGAGAATGCTGCTCATTACCGGAAAAAAGGGGCCATAAGGCCCCTTTTTAGCGAAACTCGCACGAATCTGTCCACCAAACCGCGCTTTCATCAGGTTTACCTGAAAACGGCATGCGGACAGACTCTCAGACTAGCGACGCAGACTCAGACGCTCGATCAGGCTGGTGTAACGTGCAACGTCTTTACGTTTCAGGTAGTCCAGCAGTTTACGACGCTGAGAAACCATGCGCAGCAGACCACGACGACCGTGGTGGTCTTTTTTGTGCTCGGCAAAGTGACCCTGCAGGTGATTGATCTGCGCAGTCAGCAGAGCAACCTGAACTTCGGTAGAACCGCTGTCGTTAGCGCCACGACCGAAATCAGCGACGATTTGTGCTTTAGCTTCAACACTTAGAGACATGTTACCACTCCAAAATTTAAGTAAATGTACAGGCGCCGATCTCTAATTCAGCTACCCAGAATTACACCCTCAGGGGGTGCAAAGCCGCGCTATTCTACTCTGAGTCCGTTACGTTAGCAAATGACTCAGTCAGAATATTCCACGACCAGACGACGCGGCGCGACGCGGCCATCATCGTCAATTTCCGCCATACCGATAAACTTATGCTCGTCGCCTTCAGTGACGCGCACCAGTCCTTCACGCGGCGCACCCGCCACCTGTACCGGCTGCCCCTGCTTAAAGTAAGCAGCCACGACCGACAGCAGATTAACCTGCGGGAACGCTGCCGCCGGGCTGTCCATCGGCATCAGCAACGCATCCAGTTTTTCCGCTGGCGCGAGGCCTTCGGTATGTGCCTGTTCTGCCAGTGCCTGTAACTGCTCAAGCGTCACCATCTTACTGATCGGATAGCTGGCCACCTGCAGACGACGCAGCATGGTGACATGCGCACCACAACCCAGCTTCTCACCAAGGTCATCGATAATGGTGCGAATATAGGTGCCTTTCGAGCAGTGAATTTCCAGCTCCAGCTCTTCGCCTTCATGGCGGATGAACAGCAGTTCATACACCACGATGCTGCGCGCTTCACGTGGCACTTCAATGCCTTCACGCGCATATTCGTACAGCTTGCGCCCCTGATATTTCAGCGCCGAATACATCGATGGCACCTGCTGCGTCTCGCCGCGGAAGCTGTCGAGTGCGGCAGCCAGCTGCTCTGCGCTGAATGTTAGCGGGCGCTCACTGATTACCACACCATCTGCATCAGAGGTATCGGTGCGCTGACCAAGACGGGCAATCACACGATAACGCTTATCGGAATCCAGCAGATATTGCGAGAACTTGGTGGCTTCACCGAGGCAAATCGGCAGCATGCCGGTCGCCAGCGGGTCCAGCGCCCCGGTATGTCCGGCGCGATTGGCGTTGTAGAGGCGTTTCACTTTTTGCAGCGCATCATTGGAGGACAGGCTCTGTGGCTTATCCAGCAGTAATACACCGTGAATATCGCGACCGCGACGACGAGGACGACTCATTAATCCTCCTTGTCGTCTTCCGCGGCAGAACGACGTTCAACGTCATTCTTAATCACGTTAGTGACAAGGTTAGACATACGCATCCCTTCAACCAGCGAGTTATCGTAGAAGAAGGTCAGTGCCGGCACGATACGCAGACGCATCGCTTTACCCAGCAGGGAACGGATATAACCTGCCGCATCATCCAGCGCACGCAGGGCGGCTTTAATCGCGGCTTCGTCTTTGTCTTCGAGGAAGGTGACAAACACTTTGGCATAAGCCAGATCGCGTGACACTTCAACGCCGGACACAGTAACCATCATGCCCAGACGCGGATCTTTAATCTCACGCTGCAGAATCATCGCGATCTCTTTCTGTAATTCCTGGGAGACGCGCTGTGGGCGACCAAATTCTTTCGCCATAATAATACTCTCCAAATGATTCGGGAGGCCTGAGGCCTCCCGAATAAGTCACTTAGTCAGGCGACCATCAGGCGATGGTGCGTTGAACTTCGATAACTTCGAACACTTCGATCATGTCGCCTGGGCGAACGTCGTTGTAGTTCTTCACGCCGATACCACATTCCATACCGTTACGGACTTCGTTAACGTCATCTTTGAAGCGGCGCAGGGATTCCAGCTCACCTTCATAGATTACCACGTTGTCACGCAGGACACGGATTGGGTTGTGACGTTTCACGTTACCTTCAGTCACCATACAGCCTGCAATAGCGCCAAATTTCGGTGATTTAAAGACGTCACGCACTTCAGCCAGACCGATAATCTGCTGTTTGTACTCAGGCGCCAGCATACCGCTCATCGCCGCTTTCACTTCGTCGATCAGATTATAGATAACGGAGTAGTAACGCAGATCCACGTTTTCTGAATCAATCACGCGACGCGCAGAAGCATCCGCACGCACGTTGAAGCCGAGGATAATCGCGTTCGATGCTGCTGCCAGCGTGGCGTCGGTTTCGGTGATACCACCCACGCCCGAACCGATAATCTTCACCTTCACTTCGTCGGTGGAGAGTTTCAGCAGAGAATCGGAGATCGCTTCCACAGAGCCCTGTACGTCAGATTTCAGTACGATATTCAGCTCAGACACTTCGCCTTCAGTCATGTTAGCGAACATGTTTTCCAGCTTAGATTTCTGCTGACGTGCCAGTTTAACTTCGCGGAATTTGCCCTGACGATACAGTGCCACTTCACGCGCTTTCTTCTCGTCACGTACCACAGTCGCTTCATCACCCGCAGCCGGCACGCCGGACAGACCGAGGATTTCCACTGGAATGGATGGACCCGCTTCCAGCACTTCGCGACCCAGTTCGTCACGCATCGCACGCACGCGGCCATATTCGAAGCCACACAGGACGATATCGCCTTTGTTCAGCGTACCTTCACGTACCAGCACGGTTGCAACCGGACCACGACCTTTATCCAGGAAGGATTCGATCACTACGCCGCTCGCCATACCTTCACGGATAGCGGTCAGTTCCAGGACTTCTGCCTGCAGCAGAATCGCATTCAGCAGGTCGTCAATACCGGTACCGGCTTTCGCAGATACGTTGACGAACATGTTCTCACCGCCCCACTCTTCCGGAATGATTCCGTACTGGGTCAGTTCGTTCTTCACGCGATCCGGATCAGCTTCTGGCTTATCACATTTGTTCACCGCGACCACAACAGGCACACCCGCCGCTTTTGCGTGCTGGATAGCTTCGATGGTCTGTGGCATCACGCCGTCGTCCGCCGCAACCACCAGGATAACGATATCCGTCGCCTGCGCACCACGTGCACGCATCGCGGTAAACGCGGCGTGGCCCGGGGTATCGAGGAAGGTGATCATGCCGTTGTCGGTTTCGACGTGGTAAGCACCGATGTGCTGAGTAATACCGCCCGCCTCGCCTGAAGCGACTTTGGTGGAGCGGATATAGTCCAGCAGAGAGGTTTTACCGTGGTCAACGTGGCCCATGATGGTCACCACTGGTGCGCGGGATTCCTGCGCAGCATCGGTGTCACGGTCGTCCATTACAGCCTCTTCCAGCTCGTTTTCGCGGCGCAGGATCACTTTGTGACCCATCTCTTCCGCAACCAGCTGAGCGGTTTCCTGGTCGATGACCTGGTTGATAGTCGCCATCGCGCCCATCTTCATCATCGCTTTGATAACCAGAGAACCTTTCACCGCCATTTTGTTCGCCAGTTCGGCAACGGTAATGGTTTCACCGATGATCACATCACGGTTAACAGCCTGCACTGGCTTGTTGAAGCCCTGCTGCAGTGAGCTTGGCTTACGCTTGCTCTTACCGCCACGGGTCGCTGCACGCGCTTCTTCGCGATCGGCTTTCGATTCGGAGTGCTTGTTGCCTTTTTTCGGGCGGGAAGCCTTCGCAGGACGACCACGACCGCCTTCAACTTCACGATCGTTTTCATCTTCAGCCTGACGGGCATGCTGTGAGGTGGTCACATGATAGTCAGTGGTGTCTTCCGTTTCTTCAGAAGCTTCAGTCCAGCCACTGCCTTTCTCTTCCGCCATTTTACGTGCTTCCTCTGCTACACGCTTCGCGTCAGCTTCGATTTTACGGCGCGCTTCTTCTTCAGCTTTACGCTTCAGTTCTGCGGCTTCGGCTTCGCGACGGGCTTTCTCTGACTGGTTGGCCCGGGTTACTTCATCGGTATGTTGATTGCTCACTTTCTCTTTTTCCGCTGCTTCGCGTCTGGCTTTGTCGGCGGCTTCGCGTTTGGCTTGATCTTCAGCTTCACGTTGCGCTTTTTCTGCTGCTTCACGTTTAGCCTTTTCTTCAGCCTCGCGACGAGCCTGTTCTTCCGCTTCACGCTGCGCTTGCGCCTCTGCTTCCGCCTGGTCAGCGTCAGATTCGCCTTTCACATAAGTGCGCTTTTTGCGGACTTCGATTTGCACCGATTTACTTTTACCCCCGGTGCCAGGAATATTCAAGGTGCTGCGCGTCTTGCGCTGCAGAGTCAGCTTAGCTGACGCGCTGCCATGTTCACGGTTTAGGTGCGTCAGTAAGGTCTCTTTTTCCTGCTGGGTCACAGAGTCAGTTTCAGACTTACGGATACCTGCATCAGCGAATTGCTGTACCAGGCGCTCCACGGAAGTCTGAATCTCTGCGGCCAGCGATTTTACGGTTACATCTGTCATGCTGTTCCTTCCTGTTATTACGCGTCGTCACCGAACCAGCAAATATTGCGCGCCGCCATAATCAGCTCGCCCGCCTGCTCATCGCTCAGGCCTTCAATATCTGACAGATCGTCAACACCCTGCTCAGCAAGATCTTCCAGCGTGCAAACGCCTTTTGCCGCCAGTTTAAATGCCAGTGCGCGCTCCAGACCTGGCAGATTCAGTAAATCTTCCGCAGGTTTGTTGTCGCCGAGGCTCTCTTCTTTGGCTAATGCCAGGGTGGTCAACGCATTTTTTGCACGGTCGCGCAGCGCTTCTACCGTATCTTCATCAAGGCCGTCGATTTCCAGCAGTTCGTTGATTGGCACGTAGGCCAGCTCTTCCAGAGTGGAGAAGCCTTCTTCAACCAGAACGGTGGCGAAATCTTCGTCGATGTCGAGATGTTTGGTAAACACGTCAATGGCTGCATGCGCTTCAGCCTGGTGCTTCGCCTGCAGATCTTCGACCGTCATCACGTTCAGTTCCCAGCCGCTCAACTGAGAAGCCAGACGCACGTTTTGGCCGTTACGGCCGATCGCCTGAGCCAGGTTACCGGCTTCAACAGCGATATCCATGGTGTGATTATCTTCATCCACCACGATTGAGGCGACGTCAGCAGGGGCCATCGCGTTGATAACAAACTGCGCCGGATTGTCATCCCACAGCACGATATCAATACGCTCACCGCCCAGTTCACTGGAGACGGCCTGCACACGCGCACCACGCATACCTACGCAGGCACCGACCGGGTCGATACGCTTGTCGTTGGTTTTCACCGCAATCTTGGCGCGAGAGCCAGGATCACGTGCAGCCGCTTTAATTTCAATCACTTCTTCGCCGATTTCCGGCACTTCGATGCGGAACAGTTCGATCAGCATCTCCGGTTTGGAACGGCTGACAAACAGCTGCGCGCCACGCGCTTCCGGGCGAACGGCATACAGCACGCCGCGAATACGGTCGCCTGGGCGGAAGTTTTCACGCGGCAGCATATCTTCACGAATGATCACCGCTTCAGCATTGCTGCCGAGATCCAGCGTGATGTTGTCGCGGTTCACTTTCTTCACCACACCCGTGATGATGTCGCCTTCCTGCTCGCGGAACTGATCGACCACCATCGCGCGCTCAGCTTCGCGCACTTTCTGCACGATAACCTGCTTCGCCGTCTGAGTCGTGATACGGTCAAAGGTGACGGATTCGATCTGGTCTTCCACATAATCGCCCAGACCCAGCGCTTCATCTTCGAAACGCGCCGCATCCAGTGTGATTTCGCGGGTTGGCTGGGTGACTTCGTCCACCACTAACCAGCGACGGAAAGTATCGAAGTCGCCGCTTTTACGATCGATTTCAACGCGAACATCGATCTCTTGTTCGTATTTCTTCTTGGTCGCCGTCGCCAGTGCGCTCTCCAGCGCTTCGAAAATTTTCTCACGCGGGAGGGCTTTTTCGTTAGAAACTGCTTCGACAACAGCTAAAATTTCTTTGTTCATCCTGGTTAGCCTCAATCCGGACGTTTAAAAGTGGGGGACCAGATTCGCTTTCTGAATGTTGCTCAGAGCGAATACTTCATCGCTACCCTCAACGGTAACCGTGATCATTTCCCCTTCAACAGATTTAATGATGCCCTGCCATTTGCGGCGGTTTTGTACGGCCATACGCAATACCAGACTCACTTCTTCGCCAGCGAATCGCGCGTAGTGTTCAGCGGTAAACATGGGGCGATCGAGACCTGGTGAGGAGACTTCAAGGTTATAAGGCACGGTGATCGGATCTTCAACATCCATCACGGCGCTCACCTGATGGCTCACATCAGCACAATCGTCAACATTGATACCGTCTTCACTATCAATATAGATGCGCAGAGTGGACGTACGTCCGCGGACAAACTCAATACCGACCAGTTCGTAGCCCAGCGCTTCTACCGGTGCCGAAATCAGCTCTGTTAATTTTTGCTCTAATGTGGACAAGGCCACCCCCAAGACATAAAAAAAGGGCTTATTAGCCCAGTGTTACGATAGCCTGATAACAAAAAACCCCGAAAATTCGGGGCTTAATGCGACTGGACCCTGTACGCCGCAATTGCGGCTCGGCGCACCATCCAAAAGAATTTTTTTCAAAACTCGCTGTGACGCGCCATAAGATGCATACAGTATATTTGAAAAAGAACTCTAAGGGAAAGTGGTTGCGGGGGCCGGATTTGAACCGACGACCTTCGGGTTATGAGCCCGACGAGCTACCAGGCTGCTCCACCCCGCGTCCGAAAACGTGGCGAATATTACGCCGAACATGCATAAAATGCAAGTAATACTGAGATTTGGTACCGAGGACGGGACTTGAACCCGTAAGCCCAATCGGGCACTACCACCTCAAGGTAGCGTGTCTACCAATTCCACCACCTCGGCACTATTTACGACTTTTTACGACTTTTAAGCCGGCGACGTTTTTATTTCTGTCGCTGCGAAATGTTTACTGCTTCGGGCTTACTTAGGGATATCGCTGCTCGGCGTTGCCGGTTGCGCTGGCGCAGTCTGTTCAGACTTTGCTGGTGCAGTCAGGTTTTCCCATTCGCTGCCTTTGCTGGTTTTGTTGCTGTTCAGGTTACCCAGAATCAGGCTGATAATGAAGAACAGGGTGGCCAGCACTGCGGTCATACGGGTCATGAAGTTACCTGAACCGCTTGAACCAAACAGAGTACCGGAGGCGCCTGCACCAAAGGAGGCTCCCATATCAGCACCTTTACCTTGCTGCAGCATGATCAGACCGACAAGGCCGATTGCCACCAGAAGGAAAATCACTAACAGAGCTTCGTACATAATCAACCTGTTCCTTGCGCGCTAAACGCACATCTAAAAGCTTCAAACCAGTTACGTGGATACGCTATGCAATACCCATCAGAAGCGGGTGTGAATACTAACCAAAGCACCCTGCACGCGCAAGCGCAATTTCAACACCAACGACTGATTGCGGAAAAAAACGGCAAAAGAGGGAGTTAACGCCCTCCCCCATTGCATGGGGGAGGGGGACGAAAACATCAAACTGCTTTCACTGCATCCGCAATACGATGCGCCAGCGCAGTGACCTGCGCTTCATCTTCACCTTCCACCATCACGCGGATCAAGGGCTCGGTGCCAGATTTGCGCAATAACACGCGGCCACGGCCATGCAGCTCTTTCTCTACGTCAGCGGTGATCGTTTTCACTGTCTCATCTTCCAGCGGGTCAGTTTCGCCGCTGAAACGCACATTCACCAGTATCTGCGGCAGCAGTTTCATGCCGCTGCACAGATCGTGCAGTGTCATATGGTTACGCTGCATCGCGGCCAGCACCTGCAGACCGGCGACAATGCCGTCACCAGTGGTGGTTTTGTCCAGCAGGATCACATGGCCGGAGTTTTCTGCGCCGATGCGCCAGCCTTTTTCCTGCAGCTTCTCCAGCACATAGCGGTCACCCACTTTGGCACGGGCAAACGGAATCCCCAGCTGTTTTAACGCCAGCTCCAGACCCATATTACTCATCAGCGTGCCGACCACGCCGCCACGCAACTGCCCCTGACGCAACCCTTCGCGGGCGATGATATACAGAATCTGATCGCCATCAACCTTATTGCCGAGGTGATCCACCATCATAATACGGTCGCCATCACCGTCATACGCCAGGCCGATATCGGCTTTCTCCGCCAGGACACGCTCCTGCAGCATGCGAACATCAGTCGCGCCGCACTCTTTGTTGATATTCATCCCGTCAGGCTGGCAACCGATAGCAATCACCGTGGCACCCAGCTCACGCAGCACATTTGGCGCAATGTGATAAGTGGCGCCATTGGCGCAGTCGACGACAATCTTCAGCCCTTTCAGGCTCAGCTCACTCGGGAAGGTGCCTTTGCAGAACTCAATATAGCGACCAGCGGCATCAACGATGCGGCTGGCACGGCCCAGCTCGGCAGATTCGACGCAGGTGATCGGCTTTTCCATTTCAGCTTCGATCGCTTCTTCCACATCATCCGGCAGCTTGGTGCCGTCGATGGAGAAGAACTTAATACCGTTATCGTAGTACGGGTTATGCGATGCGGAAATCACGATGCCCGCTTCCGCGCGGAAGGTGCATGTCAGGTAAGCCACCGCAGGTGTTGGCATCGGGCCGGTAAATGCCGCAGACAGTCCTGCCGCCGCCAGCCCGGCTTCCAGCGCCGACTCCAGCATATAGCCAGAGATACGAGTATCTTTGCCGATGATAATTTTCTTTGAGCCGTGACTCGCCAGCACTTTGCCCGCCGCCCAGCCCAGTTTGAGCACAAAGTCCGGCGTAATAGGCGTCTCACCCACTTTGCCGCGGATGCCATCGGTACCAAAATACTTACGATTACTCATAGCGTTACTGTTCCTTCGCTGAACGTGTCGCCTCGACAACTCGCATCGCCTCGACGGTTTCTTTAACATCATGCACGCGGATAATCTGCGCGCCCTGCATCGCGGCAATCACCGCACAGGCAATACTGCCGGTTAACCGCTGTGACGGTCCGACATTAAGCAGCTGGCCAATCATTGACTTGCGCGACATTCCCACCAGCAGCGGCAGACCAAAGTGATGGAAATCGGCCAGATGCGCCAGCAGCTGATAATTGTGGGAGAGATTTTTACCGAAACCGAAGCCCGGGTCGAGCAGCAACTGCTCTTTTTTGATCCCGGCAGCGGTACAACGGGCAATCTGCTGCGCCAGATACGCATCCACCTCGGCGACAATATTTTGATAGTGTGGTGACTGCTGCATCGACTGCGGGTCACCCCGCATATGCATCAGGCAGACCGGCAGGCCACTTGCCGCAGTGGCTTCCAGTGCGCCAGGCTCCTGCAGTGAGCGAATATCATTAATAATATGCGCACCGGCACGCGCAGATTCACGGATGACTTCGGCTTTCGAGGTATCCACCGAAATCCAGACTTCAAAACGCTGGGCAATGGCTTCCACCACCGGAACCACCCGGTCCAGCTCCTCCTGCACACTGACTTCCGCCGCACCTGGACGGGTCGACTCACCGCCAATATCGATAATCGTCGCGCCCGCGTTAATCATCTCATTGGCGTGGGTCAGTGCTGGCACCAGCGTGTTATGTTTGCCGCCATCGGAAAAAGAGTCGGGAGTGACGTTCAAAATGCCCATGACTTGTGGATAAGAGAGATCCAAAACCGAGTTTCTGGCGTGCAGCTTCATTTTGCTTTCCTTTGGCAGAACAACTTAATTTTAAACAGAAAAAACCCCGGTCTGCGCCGGGGTTTTGGTCGATTCGACAAGCCGAATTATTTGTCGCCTAACTGCTCAGACATTGTGTTGCCTGGGTTTGGCGTACGCGGTTCGTCAACCGGACGTGGTGCTTTTGGCGTACCGTTATTATCGGAATTGGTGCTGCCTAGATCTTCCCAACCCGCTGGCGGACGCACATCACGGCGTGCCATCAGGTCATCGATCTGCGGAGCATCAATGGTTTCATACTTCATCAGCGCGTCTTTCATCGCGTGAAGGATGTCCATGTTTTCATTCAGCAGGCGGCGTGCACGCTGGTAGTTTTGCTCAACCAGCGATTTCACTTCCTGATCGATAATACGCGCAGTTTCATCGGACATATGCTTGGCTTTCGCGACGGAACGGCCAAGGAATACCTCGCCCTCTTCTTCCGCGTACAGCAATGGACCCAGTTTGTCCGAGAAGCCCCACTGCGTCACCATGTTACGCGCGATGTTGGTCGCGACTTTGATGTCGTTCGACGCACCGGTAGAAACATGTTCCGGACCGTAGATAATCTCTTCCGCCAGACGACCACCGTACAGCGTGGAGAGCTGGCTTTCCAGTTTCTGGCGGCTGGCGCTAATCGCATCGCCTTCCGGCAGGAAGAAGGTCACCCCCAGCGCACGGCCGCGCGGGATAATGGTCACTTTATGCACCGGATCGTGTTCCGGCACCAGACGGCCAATAATCGCGTGTCCGGCTTCGTGATACGCGGTGGACTCTTTCTGCTGTTCCGTCATCACCATGGAGCGACGTTCCGCACCCATCATGATTTTATCTTTGGCTTTCTCGAACTCGACCATCGACACGACACGGCGGTTACCGCGCGCAGCGAACAGTGCGGCTTCGTTGACGAGGTTAGCCAGGTCCGCACCAGAGAAACCTGGCGTACCACGGGCAATCACTGATGCTTCGATATCGGGTGCCAGCGGCACACGACGCATATGCACTTTCAGAATTTGCTCACGACCACGCACGTCTGGCAAGCCAACCACCACCTGGCGGTCAAAACGGCCTGGACGCAGCAGCGCAGGGTCCAGCACGTCAGGACGGTTCGTCGCAGCGATAACGATAATACCTTCGTTACCTTCGAAACCATCCATTTCAACCAGCATCTGGTTCAGTGTCTGCTCACGTTCATCATGACCACCGCCCAGACCAGCGCCACGCTGACGGCCAACGGCGTCGATTTCATCGATAAAGATGATGCACGGCGCGGCTTTCTTCGCCTGCTCGAACATGTCACGCACACGGGAAGCACCAACACCGACGAACATTTCGACGAAGTCAGAACCGGAAATGGTAAAGAATGGCACTTTCGCTTCACCGGCGATCGCTTTCGCCAGCAGTGTTTTACCGGTACCCGGTGGCCCCACCATCAGCACGCCTTTCGGAATTTTACCGCCCAGTTTCTGGAAACGGCTTGGCTCGCGCAGGTATTCCACCAGCTCGCCCACTTCCTCTTTGGCTTCATCACAGCCAGCAACATCAGCAAAAGTGGTTTTGATCTGATCTTCCGTCAGCATACGGGCCTTGCTCTTGCCGAAGGACATCGCGCCCTTACCTCCGCCGCCCTGCATCTGACGCATAAAGAAGATCCAGACACCAATCAACAGCAACATCGGGAACCAGGAGATAAAGATAGACGCCAGCAGGCTTGGCTCTTCTGGTGGTTCACCGACTACTTTTACATTTTTGGTCAACAGGTTATCGAGTAACTTGGGATCGTTGACAGGGATGTAGGTCGTGTATCGGTTACTGTCTTTTTTCGTTACGTTGATTTCACGCCCGTTAATACGTGCCTCGCGGACCTGATCCTGGTTCACTTCCGACAGGAAGGTTGAGTAATCAACCCTACGGCCATTCGACTCGCTGGGCCCAAAGCTCTGGAATACCGACATCAGCACAACTGCGATGACTAACCAGAGAATCAGGTTTTTCGCCATGTCACTCAAGGGATTAACCTCATATTACAACTGTGTTAACAGACAGCTAAGGGTACTATAGAACCTTGATATCTGGAACCACAGTGATGTTGCCAATGGTTCCAGTTATTTTAGCGCTATAGTTTGCGCCCTGTCGCTACAATGTACACCTCACGCGAACGTGCACGCGAAGCGTCCGGCTTACGAATTTTTACTTTCGTAAACAGGGAGCGAATTTCCCGCAGGTATTCATCAAAGCCATCTCCCTGAAATACTTTCACCAAAAAACTGCCGCCAGGTGCCAGTACATCACGACACATATCCAGCGCCAGTTCAACCAAATACATCGAACGGGGAATATCCACGGCAGGTGTGCCGCTCATGTTGGGTGCCATATCGGACATCACAACCTGAACCTTTGCCTCACCCACTCGATCCAGCAATGCCTTCAGCACGGTTTCTTCACGAAAATCGCCCTGCAGGAAATCAACACCGACAATCGGGTCCATCGGCAGAATATCGCAGGCGATGATGCGGCCTTTCGCGCCGATCTGCGTGACCACATATTGCGACCAGCCGCCCGGCGCGGCGCCGAGGTCCACCACGGTCATGCCCGGTTTGAACAGCTTATCGCTCTGCTGGATCTCATCAAGTTTAAACCAGGCGCGCGAACGCAACCCTTTTTTCTGCGCTTCCTGCACATATTTATCGCTAAAGTGTTCCTGTAACCAGCGACTGGAACTGGCCGAACGCTTTTTACCTGTCATACAATTTCCAACTATTCTTCATCATAAGCGATAAATAAACCGCCCAAAACCGTTCTGCCGTTTGGTGATACACTGGAGATGGCGGTAGAATGTACCGTTTTCAATCCCAATGTAAGTAAAAAAATACGATGACTTTGAGTACCAAACAAAAACAGCACCTGAAAGGTCTGGCACACCCGTTAAAACCCGTCGTCATGATGGGTAACAATGGCCTGACCGAAGGTGTGCTGGCCGAGATCGAACAAGCACTTGAACACCATGAACTCATCAAGGTGAAAATCGCTACGGAAGACCGTGAGACCAAAAACCTTGTGGTTGAGGCTATCGTGCGCGAGACAGGTGCAAATAACGTGCAGGTAATCGGCAAAACGTTGGTGCTGTATCGCCCAACAAAGGAACGCAAGATTTCCATACCGCGCTAATGTCCTGGGCGATGCACCTGAGGGTTTTTCTCACGTGCCCAGGTCATTAATGGCAAAATTGCCATGCTCCTGCATCAGATAAAAGGCCGCACTGCGGCCTTCTTCTTATCTTTACAATCAACCGGGAGAAACCCGTCTTATCGGTGATATTTTCACCAATAAACAATCAGATATATTTCACATCGAGGATTTCGTACTCCACATCCCCGCCCGGCGTTTTAATCACAACCACATCATCAGCTTCTTTACCCACCAGGCCACGCGCCATTGGTGAGTTAACAGAGATCAGATTCTGCTTAAAATCCGCCTCGTCATCGCCCACGATGCGATAAGTAAACTCTTCGTCACTTTCCACATTCAATACGGTAACGGTGGAACCAAAGATCACGCGACCATTGGCGTTCATTTTAGTGACATCGATCACCTGCGCATTGGAAAGTTTTGCTTCAATTTCCTGAATACGCCCTTCGCAGAATCCCTGCTCTTCACGCGCCGCATGATATTCAGCGTTTTCTTTCAGGTCACCGTGCTCACGCGCTTCAGCAATAGAGGCAATAATACGGGGACGGCGAACCGTTTTCAGCTCATCGAGCTCTTCACGTAACTTCTCCGCGCCCCTTAACGTCATCGGAATCTGGTTCATCTCAATACCTCGTAATCTGTCCTGTTCAAAGTGTCGTCATCCTGACGGAGTGACTACAGCAGCCGCGTTCTGCGGCGCTGACTGCTGAATTGCAAACAAAAGAAACCTGACCCGGGGTGAAGCCCCAGGGTCAGGATCGGTTTTGCATTTTGATACGTATTTTACCCCAGAGTTCCCTGTGGGTCATCGTTTACTTTGCCCCTCAATGCGCCGTAGTATGACAGCTCATTTACTGTCAGTACCGCGAGATTATGCGATTTTCACGACTTGTTACCGGATTGACCTTTGCGTTTATGCTGCAGGCGAACGCGGCGCCCGTTGAAGAATACAGCCAATATTTACCTGATGGCGCCAACCTGGCGCTGCTGGTGCAGAAAGTCGGCGCCACCACGCCGATCATCGATTATCACGGTCAGCAAATGGCGCTGCCCGCCAGTACCATGAAGGTCGTGACCGCGCTGGCGGCGCTGCTGCAACTGGGGCCCGATTACCGTTTCCACACTACGCTGGAAACCAAAGGTGCCGTCTCCGGCGGTACGCTAAATGGCGATCTGGTCGCCCGTTTTGGCGGAGATCCCACTCTGACGCGCCAGGATCTGCGCAATATGGTGGCGGTACTGAAAAAGCAGGGTGTACAGCATATCGATGGCAACCTGGTGATCGATACCTCGGTCTTCGCCAGTCACGATAAAGCCCCCGGCTGGCCGTGGAACGATATGACTCAGTGTTTCAGCGCCCCGCCAGGCGCGGCGATTGTTGATCGCAACTGCTTCTCGGTGTCGCTGTACAGCGCACAAAAAGCGGGCGACAACGCCTTTATTCGCGTGGCTTCCTACTATCCGGTGAATATGTTCAGTGAAGTGCGCACGCTGGCGCGCGGATCGTCTGATGCACAATACTGCGAGCTGGACGTGGTGCCGGGTGAACTGAATCGTTTTACGCTGACAGGCTGCATGATGCAGCGCGCCGAGCCGCTGCCACTGGCCTTCGCTATCCAGGATGGCGCCAGCTATGCCGGTGCGATTCTGAAAGCGGAACTGCAGGATGCCGGCATCGACTATCGTGGTCATCTGGTGCGTGAAAAACGTGTCAGCGAGCCAGGCTCTGTGCTGGCGCAAACGGAATCCGCCCCGCTGCGTGATTTGCTGAAAATCATGCTGAAAAAATCCGACAATATGATTGCCGATACGGTGTTCCGCACTATCGGCCACGAGCGTTTTAATGTGCCCGGCACATGGCGTGCAGGACAGGATGCGGTGCGGCAAATTCTGCGGCAAAAAGCCAATATCGATATGGGTAACAGCATTCAGGTGGATGGCTCCGGGCTGTCACGCCATGATCTGATTTCTCCGGCCACCATGATGCAGGTGCTGCAATATATTGCGCAGAACGATCAGCAGCTGAATATTATCTCGATGCTGCCGCTGTCGGGTTATGACGGCACGCTGCGCTATCGTGGCGGTCTGCATGAAGCGGGCGTGGATGGCAAACTGTCGGCGAAAACCGGTTCACTGCAGGGCGTGTATAACCTGGCGGGATTCCTGACGACTGCCAGCGGCCAGCGCGTCGCCTTTGTCCAGTTCCTTTCCGGCTATGCAGTGCCACCGGAAGATCAGCGTCAGCGCCGAATTCCGCTGGTGCGCTTCGAAAGCCGCCTTTATCGCGACGTCTACCAGAACAACTAACAGAAACGGGGAAAGCATGCTTTCCCCGTGATGTTTTAGAACTGCGTGTTCAGACTCATATAGAAAGTACGACCTGACTCGTTATAGGTATTGGCACCTGCGCCATCCATATAACTCGTCCCTGCGGTATTACCTGTACGCTGCGAATTACCCTGACGGAAATGACGCTTATCAAGCAGGTTATCAATACCCAACGTCACGCTGACGTACTTATTAACATCATAGGTACCGCTCATACCGAGAATGGAGTACGGACTCACTTCCGCCAATGAGCTGCCCGTCAGCAGTTTGTGCTGGTAGTCATATTTTTTCGGTGTCTGACGACCATACCATGTGAACGTGGTTTGCAATGACAGATCCTGAGTCGCCTGCCATGCTAGTGTTGAGTTCAGCGTATATTCCGGAATAACCGACAGACGATCGCCAGTAGACTTATTCTTACTTTTCAGCATGTAAGTCAGATTGTTATTCCAGCTGATATCGTCAGAAACCGGAATATTGACCGTACCTTCAAGTCCTTCGACTACGGCTTTTGGCACGTTTTCCCATTTATAAATATTGGTTGTGCCATTGCTGGATGTGCCGGTACTGACATAACCCGATTCGATCTTATTACGGTAATCGTTACGGAACCATGTAATCCCAGCCTGATAACCTTCATGCTTATATTCGATACCAATTTCTTTATTAATGCTGGTTTCCGCTTTCAGATCGGCATTACCTAACAGGTAACATGGCGTGGTACCACCACCATCAGCACAACCCTGACCATTGCTGTACAGAAGATAGTTGGGATTCGTCTGGTACAAACTCGGGGCTTTATAGGCACGTGCGATGCCCATCTTAAGCGTGAAATCATCCGTCAATCCCTGGGTTAAATTCAGCGACGGACTCCAGTTGTTACCGACAATCGTGTGATGATCGAAGCGCAGACCCGGCACTAACATGGTGCTGTCCGTCAGCTCCATATTATCTTCGGCAAACAACGAGAAAATTTCTGCTGAAGAGTAAGGGCTGCGACCTGTACTGCTGACACCATCGATAGTACCGGAGGCAAGCGTCTGTGTGTTTGAAACACTATCCTTCATTCGCTGCTGGTTCCACTCAACGCCTAAGGTGGCGGTCTGATTCACCAGTAGCTCGAACGGAATGCTAACCTCGCTGTGCATCAGCACATCATCCAGCTGAATATCAGAGAAGTTGTCGTTGGAGAAAATCCCCTCAACACCCCCAGCAAGACCTTCGTTCATCCGCGAGTTACGCGTGTTTTCGTACTGAACAAAGTTTTTCGTGCTGACGCCGTTATCCCATGCCCCTTCCCAGGTGATGGCAAAGTTCTGGCGATACATACGGTTGGTTTCTTTACCGTAATTTTCCTGCACCAGGGTATTGGTGTTGGTGTTCTGGGTATCACCGGCATACAGGTTACCCTGACGGCTATAACCTGCTTTAAACTCCAGCGCCTGCATCGGCGCAAACGCCCAGCGCAGCAAGCCGTTAATATCTTTATTTACAGAACCTTCACGTCCGGCAGGCACCGTGCTGGCGTAACTACCGATGCGCGTAGAGCGATGGTCTTCGTTGATATACTGTGCATCCGCTTGCGTCTTACTCAGTCCGCCATACAGACGTAAGCTGACATCATCGCCTAATGGCCCGGTCAGGCTAAAGTTAGTACGTTTGGTGGAACCTTCAGCTTTGTGCTCCGGCGCATTGAAGTAAGTATTCCATGAGCCATGCCACTCACTGGTGGAGTCCTTTTTGGTGATAATATTTACCACACCACCCGCCGCACCATTGCCGTAACGCGCCGCTGCCGGACCACGAATGACTTCAATATGATCGATCATTTCCGGCGGCACCCAGTTGCTGTCGCCACGCGTATCACGCTCGCCGCGCCAGCCCAGACGCACTGAGTTACGGCTGGTCACCGGCATACCATCGATCAGAATCAGCGTGTTCTCAGGCCCCATACCACGGATATCAATCTGGCGGTTGTTACCGCGCTGGCCACTGGTGGAGTTGCCGGTCAGATTAACGCCGGGCATGGTACGGACAATTTCGGAGACATCACGGGCAGGAGGACGTTTCTTGATTTCATCGGCGGTGATAGTGGAAACCCCTGGCGCCTGCAGTGTCTGCTCTGCTGCGGTAACGACCAGTGTACCTTCACTGTCGCCAGATTTTTCGCCTGAGGACGCTGTCGTACTGCTGTTTTCCGCTGCCACTGCGGGGAAAGATACCGTCGCCACCAGGCCGAACTCCAGCAACAGTGCCAGAGATAAACGGGATAATTTATTCATTTTTTTCATCCTGGATCATGAACACCGCAGCCATGCACCAGAGTGACAACGATGTAGACTCACCAAAACACGATGTGTAGTAGTTTCAGGAAGGGAAATCCCCTGCTGGTGCGGGAAATACAGAATTGATGAGGCAAATCAGTGCGCTCATCGGGGACATCCATGAGACTCACTGTCGCAAATTTGCAATCAGCGGACACACCCTATTGCAAATACGAATACTTATCAATAGCATTATTTATTACTTAACTAAACCATTTCCTGACGCTCACAAGAAACTTACAATGAAAAATCATGGTGTTAACTAGCAATATCGGCAGTGAAGGCTGGTGGCAAAAAATCAGGCAACAGGGTACGCCGCTGATCGGCACGGCGAGCAATGGATCGCATCTGGTCACTTTTTACTGGCGCGATCCTGAAGGCGATGAATCCCGTTCCACGATCCAGCATGTGTGGATCAATATCACCGGCATCACCGATCATCATCAACAGGCACAACCTCAGTCGTTGCAGCGTATCGCCGGTACTGATGTCTGGAGCTGGCAAACGCAGCTCGATGCCCGCTGGCGTGGCAGCTATAGCCTGATTCCCCAGCGTGCGACAGAGACTGCGCATCGTCCTCCTGCCGCTGGCGCGGATATGCAGCAAACGCGCAGCTGGTGGCGAGAGGTGTTTACCGCCGCCCAGGGCGATGCATTAAATCCACAGCACAGCTGGAAAAGCGGGCGCGGCCATATTACTTCGCCGCTGCATATGCCGCTGGCGCCGCCACAACCTTACTGGCTGGCCGCAGAACAGCAGCCACGCGTCCCCCATCACTACAACAGCTATCAGTGGCACAGTGAGCGCCTTGGAAACAGCCGTACGGTCTGGGTGATTACCACAGGGGGTGAGGATCCTGCCAGCCGTCCACTGGCGATCCTGCTCGATGGCAAATTCTGGGCGCAGACGATGCCCATCGGCGCGCCATTACAGGCAATGACCGATGACGGCGAGCTGCCACCGGCAGTGTATTTATTGATCGATAGCGTCGATACACAACAGCGTGGTCGCGAGCTGCCCTGCAATGCTGATTTCTGGCTGGCAGTGCAGCAGGAATTACTGCCACAGCTGCGCGGCTGGGCCAGCTGGGATAATGATGCCACGCACACTATTGTCGCCGGGCAAAGCTTTGGCGGCTTATCCGCCGTGTATGCCGCGCTGCACTGGCCGCAGCAGTTTGGCTGTGCACTGAGCCTCTCCGGATCATTCTGGTGGCCACAGCGTGACAGCGAGGAAGGATGGCTGTTGCAGCAAATTGCCGGAGGCCTTGCGGATCAGGCAACACTGCGTTTTTATCTTGAAGCGGGTTTAAACGAACCGCTTATCGTGCGGGTTAATGATCGTCTGTCGCAACAGCTGGGTGCTGCCGGACATCAGGTAGACTATCAAAAGATTTACGGTGGTCATGATGCACTGTGCTGGCGTGGCGGGCTGACGGAAGGGTTAAAGCGGCTCTGGTCGGCATCCCGGCGCTGAACATCGTTCAACTGCAATAAAAAAGGGCGGTATCAATACCGCCCTCTGAAGATTAACGCTGATAGATAATTTCGACGCCTTCGTCGTCGTCTTCATCCCAGTCGTCGTCCCAGTCATCATCTTCTGCAGCTTCAGCTTCTGCTTCAGCCAGCTGCTGACGATGATAGTCGTCCCACATAAACTCGACTTTCTCGGGTTTCTTCTCTTCCTGCAGCTCTTCTTTCGGATTGGCGTTGATAAACGACATCACATCCCAGCACAGCGCATTGACGCCAACGCGGTTCGCTGCGGAAATCAGGTAGTATTTATCTTCCCAGCCCAGCGCTTGCGCAATGGCTTTCGCACGGGCTTCAGCTTCGGCCTCATCCAGCAGGTCAACTTTGTTGAACACCAGCCAGCGTGGTTTCTGGTACAGCTTCTCGCTGTATTTTTCCAGTTCACCAAGGATAATGCGCGCATTTTCCACTGGATCAGATTCATCAATCGGTGCCAGATCGATCAGGTGCAACAGCACTCGGCAGCGCTCAAGATGCTTCAGGAAGCGAATACCAAGACCCGCCCCTTCCGCCGCGCCTTCAATCAGACCCGGGATATCCGCCACCACAAAGCTCTGCTCGCTATCCATACGCACCACGCCCAGGCTTGGCACCAGGGTAGTAAACGGATAGTCCGCAACTTTCGGTTTCGCCGCAGAAACGGCGCGAATAAAGGTCGATTTACCGGCATTAGGCAGACCAAGCATGCCCACATCCGCCAGCAGCATCAGTTCCAGCTGCAGATCGCGTTTCTCGCCCGGCGTACCCATGGTTTTCTGACGCGGGGTACGGTTCACGGAAGATTTAAAACGCGTGTTGCCGAGGCCGTGCCAGCCGCCTTTCGCCACCATCAGCTTCTGATCATGGCGCGTCATATCGCCCAGCGTTTCACCCGTGCCCTGATCGATCACGCGGGTGCCCACTGGCACTTTAATAATGATGTCTTTGCCGCGCTTACCGGTGCAGTCACGGCTCTGGCCATTCTGACCACGCTCGGCACGGAACGACTTCTCGAAACGGTAGTCGATCAGGGTGTTGAGGTTTTCATCAGCCAGCATATACACATCGCCGCCATCGCCACCGTCGCCACCGTCCGGACCACCTTTCGGGATATATTTCTCACGGCGGAAACTGACACAGCCGTTGCCGCCGTCACCCGCGACCGCCAGAATCGTCGCTTCATCTACAAACTTCATTTTACTTCTCCGTAAATCATTCGCCCGTCGGCCCGAGCGGTGGCGCCGTAACAGGTTTGTTCCGCTGTGGCCACAAGCGATGACCAATTGCGGAAAACATGGCGCCAGCGACCACAACCACTGCACCGATAAAGCCGAGCAGGTTCAGGGCTGGCACAGCAAAAGAGTGCGGCCAGGCCAGCGATAATAATTCTGAAAACAGCAGTGTAAATAACGGGGTCAGCGTCACTAACGCGCTGACCTGCGCCGCCTGCCAGCGCGCATACGCTTCCGCTAACGCGCCATAACCCACCAGGGTATTCGCACCGCAATACAGCAGGCAAAGCCACTGCCAGCCATCCAGCTGCAGGATGCGTTCTGTCTGCGCCAGCGGCAGCAAGGCAATAGTACATAAAGTGTACAGCAAAAACAGAATTTGCTGTGACGCCAGACGTCGCAGCAGAACTTTTTGTGTCACCCCGTAGATGATCCACACTGCTGCGGCGCAAACGCCGAAAATCACGCCCAGCGTATAATCCGTCAGGCGGGTAAAGATTTCGATCAGGCTGGTGTTGAAAAACATCGCCAGACCGCAAATTAATGTGACAGCGCCAATGATCTGGCTGGTGCGCATCTTTTCTTTCAGGATAAAGACGCTGGCAATCATCATGCCCACGGGAGCCAGCTGTGCAATCACCTGTGAGGCTGTTGGGCTCAGATACTGCAGCGAAGAGCTGAACAGCACAAAATTACCCAGCAAACCGCAGGTCGCAATCACCAGCAGTAACGCCCAGCGCGTGCGTAAACAGATATGCAGCGGCGGCAGCTGGCGTTTCATCACCAGAATCGCGCCCAGGCCAACCGTCGCCATCAGAAAGCGATAAAATACGATGGTAAACGGATCCATCACCACCAGTATCTGCTTCATTGCAATGGGCAGCGAACCCCAGCACATTGCAGTGACCAGTGCCAGCGCAATGCCTGTACCTGCCTGCTGTTTCATTACCTGCGTCCTGCCTGCAGTCAGTAAAGACCAGAATGTAAAAAGCCCCGCAACAAATGCGGGGCTTATTTTCGTCAGTTATCGCTGCCTGAAATCCGGCAACTTATGACGCGAAAACCTTACTCAGCAACGATGCTGATGTATTTACGGTTGTTCGGGCCTTTAACTTCGAATTTGACCTTGCCGTCTGCAGTTGCAAACAGGGTGTGGTCACGACCGCAGCCTACGTTAGCGCCGGCGTGGAACTTGGTGCCACGCTGACGAACGATGATGCTACCAGCCAGTACAGATTCGCCGCCGAAACGTTTTACGCCCAGACGTTTTGCGTTGGAGTCACGACCGTTACGAGTCGAGCCGCCAGCCTTTTTGTGTGCCATTTGTCAGATCTCCTCTTAGGCGCTGATGCCAGTGATCTTCACATCAGTGAACCACTGACGGTGACCCTGCTGCTTACGGTGGTGCTTACGACGACGAAACTTAACGATCTTAATTTTCTCGCCACGACCATGAGCAACTACTTCCGCTTTGATCACGCCGCCAGCAACTAATGGAGCGCCGATCTGAACGTTTTCGCCGTTAGCAATCATCAGAACCTGGTCGAACTCAATAGTTTCGCCGGTTGCGATGTCCAGCTTTTCCAGGCGAACGGTCTGACCTTCGCTGACTCGGTGTTGTTTACCACCACTTTGGAAAACCGCGTACATATAAAACTCCGCTTTCCGCGCATGCCTTTTGTTATTTTCAGGCGGCGCTATAAATATTCACAATAGGGCGCGAATTCTACGCAAAAACCCAGGCGTTGACAAGTGCCCTGTCACAAGGATTGCAGAAAAAAAACGCAGCGTGATTGTGGACGTTTCTCCGCCGCGTTTTTCAAGTACAATAATCCATTACTTGCCGCGTGTTACGGCGTGCAGACGCAAGGCGCGTATATTGCAGTGAACCAGGCCATAGCTGAACAGACTGATGAACCTAGAACAGATTAATGAATTGACCGCGCAGGATATGGCGGCCGTCAACGAGACAATCCTTGCACAACTGAATTCTGATGTTTCGCTCATCAACCAGTTGGGCTACTACATCATTAGCGGCGGCGGGAAACGCATCCGCCCAATGATTGCGGTGCTCGCCGCTCGTGCCATCCACTACACGGGCAGCCAGCATATCACTGTCGCGGCGCTGATCGAATTTATTCATACCGCCACCCTGCTGCATGATGATGTCGTGGACGAATCTGACATGCGCCGGGGTAAAGCGACGGCTAACGCCGCGTTCGGCAATGCTGCCAGTGTACTGGTGGGGGACTTTATCTACACCCGTGCATTCCAGATGATGACCAGCCTCGGTTCGCTGCGGGTACTGGCTCTGATGTCTGAAGCGGTCAATGTGATTGCCGAAGGCGAAGTCCTGCAGCTGATGAACTGTAACGATCCCGATATTACGGAAGAGAGTTACATGCGGGTGATCTACAGTAAAACGGCGCGTTTATTCGAAGCGGCGGCACAATCTTCGGCGATCCTCGCGGATGCGACCGAAGCGCAGGAAAAAGCGTTGCAGGACTACGGGCGCTATATTGGCACCGCCTTCCAGCTGATCGACGACCTGCTTGATTACAGCGCAGACGGCAAAACGCTGGGCAAAAACGTCGGTGACGACCTGAGCGAAGGCAAACCCACTCTGCCGCTGTTGCATGCAATGAAGCATGGCAATGCGGAGCAGTCGGCAATGATTCGCAGCGCCATCGAAGAAGGTAATGGCCGTCATTTACTGGAACCCGTATTGGAAACAATGCGCCAGTGCGGTTCACTGGAGTGGACGCGTAATCGTGCGGAGCAGGAAGCAGATAAAGCGATTGCGGCATTACAAGCCCTGCCTGAATCACCGTGGCGCAGCGCGCTAGAAGCGCTGGCACATATGTCAGTCCAGCGCGAGTTTTAAGTTTACAGGGGGAATACTCTCGTATTCCCCGCAGTTCCTCATACAGCATCTTTCCCCAGATTTCCGCTTTCGCAGGAGAGCCTCCCTGAGTATCCCGCTTCGGGCAGCAATCTCTCAAATCATTCGCCCTCTCGTCGTGTTACACGCCATTTCATCCATTCTGCGTGCCGTCACGCAATTCTCCGTTCTGGCTGAGAAATTACTGGAATTTTATGGAAATAAGTTGCTATAAATTAGCCAGTAATCTCAGGAGAGATACGATGGATTCTACTAAATGGACGTTATCAGGGAGGATTGCTGATGCAGGCAAACAACAAAGACTGGCACCCCGCAGACATTATCGCCGCAAGAAAGAAAAAGGGAACCACACTGGCAGCAGTATCACGCCAGGCAGGACTGAGTTCATCAACACTGGCCAATGCACTCAGCAGGCCATGGCCGAAAGGTGAGTGGCTGATTGCGGAAATCATTGGCGTACATCCGGCGAAAATCTGGCCGAGCCGCTATTACGATCGTGAAACACAGCAGCTCATCGATCGCCGCAAACTGATACGCCACCTTGAAAAAAACGCGGCGAGTGAGGAATAAACGTATCAGGGCCGGACTGAGTCTGGCCCTCGCCTGGCGCTGCCCGACACCGGATTAACATCCGCGGACATAACGCTGATGATAATGCTGCAACACGGCCAGGACAGCGCAATGGTCATGAGAATGACAGGCCTGTCTGCGGACGAACTGAAACACATGCACCATTAAACATCGCCACTCAACAAATAAAAAAAGGCCGAACTGAGTTCGGCCTTTTAGCTCGTCGGGCGATTATTCGCCGCTGACACGCTCGATATTCGCGCCCAGCGCTTTCAGCTTATCTTCGATATGCTCATAGCCGCGGTCGATATGGTAGATACGGTCAACAATAGTGATGCCTTCCGCAATACAACCCGCCAGCACCAGGCTCGCCGATGCACGTAAGTCGGTCGCCATCACCTGCGCACCAGACAAATGCTCAGTGCCATGGCAAATCGCCGTATTGCTTTCGATTTCCGCACGTGCGCCCATACGAATCAGTTCCGGCACATGCATAAAGCGGTTTTCGAAAATCGTTTCGGTAATCACGCCAGTACCTTCAGCCACCAGGTTCAGCAGGGTAAACTGAGCCTGCATATCGGTCGGGAAGCCAGGATGCGGGGAAGTGCGCACAGTGACCGCTTTTGGTCGCTTGCCGTGCATATCCAGACTGATCCAGTCTTCGCCCACTTCAATATCCGCGCCCGCTTCACGCAGCTTGGCCAGCACCGCATCCAGCGTATCTGGCTGGGTATTGCGGCACAGCACTTTACCGCGCGAAATTGCCGCCGCCACCAGGAACGTGCCGGTTTCGATACGGTCTGGCAGCACACGGTAAACACCGCCGCCCAGGCGTTCAACACCTTCGATGGTAATGCGATCGCTACCCGCGCCGCTGATTTTCGCGCCAAGGTTATTGAGGAAGTTTGCCGTATCGACAATTTCCGGCTCACGCGCGGCGTTTTCGATAACGGTGGTGCCCGTCGCCAGCGTCGCGGCACTCATAATGGTCACGGTCGCGCCAACGCTGACCTTGTCCATCACGATATGTGCGCCTTTCAGACGACCATCAACCGACGCCTTCACATAGCCTTCTTCCAGCTTGATTTCCGCACCCAGCTGTTCCAGACCGGTAATGTGCAGATCCACCGGACGTGCGCCAATCGCACAGCCACCCGGCAGAGACACCTGGCCCTGACCAAAGCGCGCCACCAGCGGACCTAACGCCCAGATAGAGGCACGCATGGTTTTCACCAGATCATAAGGCGCGCAATAAATGCTGACATCACTGGCGTCCAGATGCACCGAGCCATTGCGCTCCGCTTTCACCCCAAGCTGGCTGAGCAGCTTCATGGTGGTATCGATGTCCTTCAGTTTCGGGACATTCTGAATCTCAACCGGCTCTTCGGCCAGCAGAGCGGCGAACAGGATAGGCAGCGCGGCATTCTTGGCTCCGGAGATTGTGACTTCACCACTTAGCCGGGTTGGACCCTGTACACGAAATTTATCCATTGCTACTGCTCTCTGTTAGAAACTGCTTTCTGTTGGAAACTGAAAAGCGGTCCGCCAGCTGGCCTGATGCCACGCGGGGACAGCTTAGAAACCGTTCAGGATACGGTCACGCGCCCACTCTGCAGGCGTATAGGTCTTGATCGACACTGCATGAATACGGTTATCCGCAATATATTCCATCAGCGGCGCATAAACCGCCTGCTGCTTCTTCACGCGGTTAAGTTCAGCAAACATCTCACCAACGGCAATAACCTGAAAATGGCTGCCATCACCCGTGACATGTACTTCATCTAACGGTAACGCGCTCATCAGCACGGACTGGATTTCACTATTTTCCATGGGGCTCTCATAAACAGTGTGACATTTTTGTCGGGTATAGTAGTGGAAACGACATTTATCTTAAACAAGCAAAAAGCCCCTGATCGCTCAGGGGCACAACCCGCTTACTGACGTACGACGACAACTAAGCCGGGGAAACAATGAGTTGCTGCAAATTATACAGGGTAATTAACGAGCGTAATTTACCGTTGATGCCGGTAAATAATGGCGTTTTCCCCTGCTGCTGTCGCAGCTGGCGCAGATGAACCAGCAGCGCCAGTCCGGCGGAATCGACCCGCTCCAGTGCGGAAACATCAATCGTATCGATCTGCTCCATCACTGTTTCACGCTGCTGCCACAAGGCCTGTAGCGTCTCGCGATCCAGCTCCCCCTGTAAATGCAGGGTGGCGGACTCAATCCGCCAGCTCAGTTGCTGCGCCATTATTTTTTCTGTTCCAGAGTAATCCGCTGCGCTGCGTAAGATTTCAGCTGCTCAGTCAGACCATCAACCCCTTTCTGACGCAGGGTATCACTCCATTCATTCTGCTTGGTGGTGATCATACTGATCCCTTCAGCAATCATGTCATACGCCTGCCAGTCGCCGGTACGGCTGTTTTTACGCCACTGGAAATCAAGGCGCACTGGCGGACGGCCATTCGGATCGATAATCGTCACACGGATCGCCACAATCGTGGCGTCACCCAGCGGCTGTTCCGGGGCGATCTGGTAAGTCTGGCCGTTATACATCGCCAGCGCCTGACCATAAGCCTGCTCAAGATAAGCGCCAAAAGCCTCAAAATAGGCATCACGCTGTGCCGGAGTGGCTTCTTTGTAGTAACGACCTAATACCAGCGCACCGGCATACTTAATCTGCACATACGGCAGCAACTCTTCACGCACCACCTGGCGCAGATAGTCCGGATTCTGTTTGATTTTAGGCTGTTCATTTTTCAGGCGGGTAAAGGTTTTTTCCGCCGCTTCATTCATCAGCTTGTAAGGATTGCTCTGGTCAGCAGCCGATGCTGCCAGTGGCACAACCG
This sequence comes from Erwinia sp. V71, assembly GCF_965644245.1. Classification (NCBI taxonomy): domain Bacteria; kingdom Pseudomonadati; phylum Pseudomonadota; class Gammaproteobacteria; order Enterobacterales; family Erwiniaceae; genus Erwinia; species Erwinia sp. V71. The sequence goes on along the minus strand of NZ_CBFFRK010000002.1, from coordinate 67,852 downwards.
CCAGCAGCGCGGCGATCAGAAAACGTTTCAACATAACTCTAGCCTCTTAGGGTTGTTCAGGTGCTGGCGCGGAACCCGCAGCCGGAGCAGCGTCCTGCTGCTTAGTTTTATCGCTATTGTCGCCGCTCTTATACAGGAACTGTCCGATCAAATCCTCCAGCACCATGGCAGATTTGGTGTCCTGCAGCGTATCGCCATCTTTCAGCAGCGCCGTCCCCATTTCAGGATCGTCAAAGCCAAGATTCAGCGCCAGATATTGCTCACCCAGCAGACCGGAGGTGCGGATTGCCAGCGAACTGGTGTCCGGGATCTTGTCGTACTGCTGTTCAATATCCATGGTGACACGTGGCGAATAGGTTTTCGGATCGAGGCGAATATCGCTGACGCGCCCAATCACCACCCCGCCAATTTTCACCGGCGAACTTTTTTTCAGGCCGCCGATATTGTCAAACGTGGCGTACAATTTCCATGTTGGCTGAGTGCCCAGCGACTGCACATCCGCCACACGCAGGCAGAGGAACAATACTGCGGCCAGCGCCAGCAGCATAAAGACACCTACCCAAATTTCACTTTTCCTGGTTTGCATTGAATCAGTTCCCAAACATCAGTGCCGTCAGCACAAAATCTAAACCGAGCACCGCCAGTGATGAATGCACCACCGTGCGCGTTGTCGCCCGACTAATCCCTTCCGAAGTCGGAATCGCGTCATAACCGTTAAACAGCGCGATCCACATTACCGTCACGGCAAACACTGCGCTTTTAATCACACAGTTAACCAGATCCATGCGGAAATCGACCGCGTTCTGCATCGCCGACCAGAAGAACCCACTGTCGATGCCTTTCCAGCTGACACCCACCAGCGATCCGCCCCAGATACCCACCGCGGTAAAAATCAGCGCCAGCAATGGCATACTGATAAAACCAGCCCAGAAGCGCGGCGAAATCACCCGGCGTAGCGGATCTACCGCCATCATCTCCATACTGGAGAGCTGTTCAGTGGCCTTCATCAGACCAATTTCCGCCGTCAGCGCAGAACCCGCACGACCGGCAAACAGCAAGGCGGTGACCACCGGCCCCAGTTCACGCAGCAGCGAAAGCGCCACCAGCATGCCCAGGCTGCTTTCCGCGCTATAGGTGGTCAGCACCAGATAGCCCTGCAGCCCCAGCACCATGCCAATAAACAGCCCGGAGACCACGATAATCAACAGCGACAGCACGCCGACGCTGTAGAGTTGTTTAACCAGCAGCGGCGCATGTTTGCGAAACTCTGGCTTGCCCATCAGGGCATGGAACAGCATCAGTCCGGCGCGACCAAAAGCAGCGAATACGTTTATCCCCTGTCGCCCGAATGATGCCAGCGCACGTAATAACATCAGTTACTTATCTCCCTGAACCGACCAGGTCAGTAAGGTAATCCCCGGCGGGAAAACGGAATGGCACCGGTCCGTCAGCGATACCATCAATAAACTGGCGCACCCGTGCATCCTCATTGTGATTCAGTTCGGCGGGGGTGCCCTGCGCGATAATTTTTTGCCCCGCCACAATATAGGCGTAATCGGCAATGCTCAACACCTCTGGCACATCGTGTGAAACGACGATGCAGGTCACGCCCAGTGAATGGTTAAGCTCATCAATCAGCTTCACCAGTACACCCATGGTGATCGGATCCTGACCGACAAATGGCTCATCAAACATGATCAGATCCGGTTCAAGGGCGATCGCGCGCGCCAGTGCCGCGCGACGCGCCATACCACCCGACAGCTCAGAGGGTTTCAGCTGAGCAGCCCCGCGCAGGCCCACCGCTTCCAGCTTCATCATCACCGTGCTGTGCAGCAGCTCTGGCGGCAGCTGGGTATGTTCACGCAGCGGCCATGCCACGTTTTCATACACCGTTAAATCGGTAAATAACGCACCGGACTGGAACAGCATGCTCATTTTTTTGCGCGCGTCGTACAGGCGCGCCCGGGAAAGCGTGGGAATATTTTCGCCGTTAAACCAGATTTCACCGGCATCCGGTTGCAACTGGCCGCCAATCAGGCGCAGCAGTGTGGTTTTGCCGATGCCTGATGGCCCCATAATGGCGGTCACTTTCCCTTTTGGCACCGTCAGCGAGATGTTGTCGAATATTGGCCGGTCGCCGCGCGAAAAACTGACGCCGCGCACCTCGACCAAATTCGTTTCCGTCTGGCTCATTCGTTCACTCATCCTAAATGTTCAGATATCGACCCGCATAATGCAGGTTGCAGGCCGCTGTCGCCAGGGTGCCTGTAAACTGCAGTATCACTGGTATATCAATTTACCGTCTGTGGCTGCAGATTGCAGACCAGGACGACTACTTTTACAGAAACTTACCGCTTAAGTTAGGCAATAACAGTCATGACAAGTTCTGACCTCCGCGCGTTTTCGGACAAACAGTCGCGGAAAATGTTGCGATATTCGCGCCCAAAAGGCCGTAGCAGCGACATAATCGGTAAGACAAGGTTGTCATCTTATCGTCATTAGTTTTACTTTTTGCTCATGGATCGTCAAAATTACCGCCATTCTCAGTTTTTGACGGCCTGACGTCGTTTCAGGCACGCGGACGATTCTACCCGATCAAAGGATTTTTCATGCTTTTAGCTGCAGCACTATTAGTTATCGGTTTGATTTTACTGGTCTATGGTGCAGATCGTCTGGTGTTTAGCGCCGCTATTTTATGTCGTTCGCTGGGTATCCCGCCGTTAATCATTGGTATGACCGTTGTCGGTATCGGCACTTCGCTGCCAGAATTGATTGTTTCACTCTCCGCCGCCACCCATGGTCAGATGGATATTGCCGTCGGCACCGCACTCGGCTCCAATATCACCAATATCCTGCTGATTTCCGGCGGCGCCGCGCTGCTGCATCCGCTGACCGTACACTCCAACCTGGTACGGCGTGAACTGCCGCTGATGCTGCTGGTCACATTACTGTGCGGTATGATGCTGTTTGATAACCAGTTAGGCCGCCTGGATGGCATTGCCCTGATTATTATCGCCGTATTGTATCTGGCCTTTATTATCAAAATCGCCCGCCGTGCTGAACGCGATAACAACGACAGCCTGACACGCGAACAGCTGGCCGAGCTGCCACGCGATGACGCCGGTAACACGGTAGCGTTTCTGTGGCTGGCGATGGCGCTGATTATGCTGCCGATGTCGACCCGCATGGTGATCGATAACGCGACCGTGATTGCCGACTACTTCGGCGTCAGCGAACTGGTGATTGGCCTGACGATTATCTCGGTGGGCACCAGCCTGCCGGAGCTGGCGACAGTGATTGCCGGCGCACTGAAAGGTGAAGATGATATCGCCATCGGCAACCTGATCGGTTCCAACATTTATAATATTGTCATTGTGCTCGGTATTCCGGCGCTGCTGTATCCCGGCGCCATTGATGTCAGCGCCTTTGCGCGGGATTACTGGGTGATGCTTGGCGTCAGCGCGCTGTTTACGCTGATCTGCCTGCGGCGCAGCCGCCGCATTGGTCGTGCAGTGGGTCTGCTGCTGCTCTGTGGTTTCATTGCCTGGGTGGCTGCGTTGTACCTGCTGCCTAACGGCATCATCTGACTGAAAGGATTGCATACCATGTCTCACGTCAACCTCGAACCCGGTTTCGATTTCCAGCAGGCAGGGAAAGAAGTGCTGCGCATCGAACGCGAAGGTCTGGAAGAGCTCGATCAGTACATCAACGACGACTTTAGCCGTGCCTGCGAAATGATGTTTTACTGCCAGGGCAAAGTGATCGTGATGGGCATGGGCAAATCCGGCCATATCGGCAAAAAGATGGCGGCGACCTTCGCCAGCACCGGCACCCCGGCGTTTTTCGTCCACCCCGGCGAGGCCAGCCATGGTGATCTCGGCATGGTAACCGCCAGTGATATCGTGATAGCGATTTCCAACTCCGGCGAATCCGCCGAGATCCTCGCGCTGATCCCGGTATTAAAACGCCTGCACGTTTCATTAATCTGCATGACCAGCCGCCCTGACAGCGCCATGGGGCGCGCGGCGGATATTCATTTGTGCGTGAAAGTCCCGCAGGAAGCCTGTCCGCTGGGGCTGGCACCGACTTCCAGCACCACCGCAGCGCTGGTGATGGGTGACGCGCTGGCTGTCGCGCTGCTGAAAGCACGCGGCTTTACCGCAGAAGATTTTGCCCTCTCCCACCCCGGTGGCGCGCTGGGGCGTAAATTATTGCTGCGCGTCAGTGATATTATGCATCAGGGCGACGAGGTCCCGCATGTCAGCAAAGAGGCCTCGCTGCGCGATGCCCTGCTGGAGATTACCCGCAAAAACCTCGGTATGACGGTGATTGTCGATGACCTGATGAAAATCGAAGGGATTTTCACCGACGGTGACTTACGCCGGGTATTTGATATGGGCATCGACTTCCAGAACGCCTCTATCGCCAGTGTGATGACTCGCGGTGGCATCCGTGTCCGGCCGGGCATGCTGGCAGTCGATGCGTTAAACCTGATGCAAACCAAACACATCACCGCCGTGATGGTTGCCGATGGCGACCAGTTGCTGGGTGTGGTACATATGCATGACATGCTGCGCGCAGGCGTAGTCTGAAAAGGAAAACAGTAACAATGAGCCAGACAGAGGCAATCGTCGACACGTTCTACGGCCCGGTAGCCCAGGAAGTGATGACGCGCGCGAAACAGATCCGCCTGTTAATATGTGATGTAGATGGCGTGATGTCTGACGGCGTGATTTATATGGGCAATAATGGTGAAGAGCTGAAAGCCTTCAACGTGCGCGATGGCTATGGCATTCGTTGCCTGCTGACCTCAGGCGTGGAAGTGGCTATTATAACCGGCCGCAAAGCGAAACTGATGGAAGATCGCTGTAAAACTTTAGGCATTACGCATCTTTACCAGGGACAATCGGATAAGCTTTTGGCCTTCCGCGAACTTCTGGATACACTGTCGCTGAGCGCCGATCAGGTTGCCTATATCGGCGACGACCTGATTGACTGGCCGGTAATGGCGCAGGTCGGGCTTAGCGTGGCGGTCGCCGATGCCCATCCGGTCTTGCTGCCACGTGCGCAGTATGTGACGCGCATCGCGGGCGGACGCGGCGCGGTACGCGAAATTTGCGATCTGATATTGATCGCGCAGGATAAGTTTGATGATGCCAAAGGGCAATCTGTATGAGTAAAACCCGGCGCTGGATTACGCTGACACTGGCCCTGATTGCCATTATTCTGGTGGGCTGGAACCTGGCGGGCAACGACGCGCCGCAGCCTGCTGCGGGCAATAGCCAGGAACCGACGTATACCAGCGCGAACACCAGCACGGTGGCGTACAACCCGCTGGGTAGCCTGAGTTACAAACTCGTCTCCGATAAAGTGACGGCGTTTGAAGTGGAACAGCTGAGCTGGTTCGATAATCCGGTGATGACCACCTACGACGAAAACAAGGTCGCAACCTGGTCAGTGCGCGCGGATAAAGCCAAACTCACCAAAGATCGCCAGCTGTATCTTTATGGTCATGTGGAAGTGAACAGCCTGACCCAGGATTCGCAACTTGAGCGCATTAAAACTGATAATGCCCAGGTGAACCTGATCACTCAGGATGTCACCTCTGAAGATCAGGTCACACTTTATGGCCGCAGCTTTAACTCTACAGGTATGAAGATGCGTGGAAATTTACGGACGAAAACTGCCGAGTTGCTTGAAAAGGTTAAAACCTCCTATGAAATTCAAAATGCACAATAAACACAGCCTTAAGTTACTGCTGCTCAGCACCCTGTTCGCCACCGCTCTGCCTGCTCTGGCGCTGACCGGCGACTCGGATAAACCGGTCAATATTGACTCGGAAAACCAGGCGCTGGATATGCAGGGCAATGTCGCGACCTTTACCGGCAAAGTCATCGTCACCCAGGGCACAATCAAAATCACCGCGGATAAAGTGGTGGTGACACGTCCAGGCGGCGACAGCAATAAAACCATCGTCGATGCCTATGGCGCGCCAGCCACCTTCTACCAGATGCAGGACAACGGTAAACCGGTTCAGGGCCATGCAGAAAAAATGCATTATGAGCTGGCGAAAGATTTCGTTGAGCTGACCGGCAATGCTTATCTTGAACAGCTCGACAGCAATGTGAAAGGCGATCGCATCACCTATCTGGTGAAAGAGCAGAAGATGCAGGCTTACAGCAACAGCGGCAAACGCGTCACCACCGTACTGGTGCCTTCGCAGCTGCAGGACAAGAGCACGCCGTCTGACGGCCAGAAAAAGAGTAACTAATTCGTTATGGCAACATTAATCGCTGAGAACCTGGCGAAGGCCTATAAAGGCCGCCGTGTGGTGGAAGATGTCAGCCTGGAAGTGAAATCAGGCGAAATCGTTGGCCTGCTCGGCCCGAATGGTGCCGGTAAGACCACCACCTTCTACATGGTCGTGGGCATTGTACCGCGCGATGCTGGCCGTATTGTGATTGACGACGAAGATATCAGTATTCTGCCGCTGCATGCGCGCGCGCGCCGCGGCATTGGCTATCTGCCACAGGAAGCCTCTATTTTCCGCCGTCTCAGCGTGTACGATAACCTGATGGCGGTATTGCAGATCCGCGATGACTTAACCACTGAGCAGCGCGAGGATCGCGCAAAAGAGCTGATGGAAGAGTTTCATATCGAGCATCTGCGCGACAGCATGGGTCAGTCTCTCTCTGGCGGTGAACGCCGTCGCGTGGAGATCGCCCGTGCGCTGGCGGCAAATCCCAAATTTATTCTGCTGGATGAACCCTTTGCCGGGGTTGACCCCATCTCAGTCATTGATATTAAAAAAATTATCGAGCACCTGCGCGACAGCGGGCTCGGCGTACTGATTACCGACCATAATGTCCGCGAAACGCTGGCAGTATGTGAACGGGCTTACATTGTCAGCCAGGGGCATCTGATCGCCCATGGCACACCAGAAGCAGTACTGGCCGACGAACAGGTAAAACGCGTCTACCTGGGCGAAGAGTTCAGACTCTGATATGGTGTTGTTTTCACGCAGTATCTCTTGGGAATTTGAATCCTGACTATGAAGCAAGGTTTGCAACTCAGGCTTAGCCAACAGCTCGCGATGACGCCGCAATTGCAGCAGGCGATCCGTTTGCTGCAACTCTCTACGCTTGAACTCCAGCAGGAGATCCAGCTGGCGCTGGAAAGCAATCCATTGCTGGAACAAACCGATCTTCATGATGAAGTCGAGGCGCACGAGTATCAGGAAAAAGAAGCCCTGGATACCCGCGAGGCGCTGGAACAGAAGGACATGCCGGAAGAGTTGCCGCTGGACGCCAGCTGGGATGAAATCTATACCGCAGGAACGCCGTCCGGCAACAGCGTCGACTACCATGACGATGAACTGCCGGTGTATCAGGGGGAAACCACCCAGAGCCTGCAGGACTACCTGATGTGGCAGGTGGAGCTGACGCCATTCACGGATACCGACCGCGCTATCGCTACCTCGATTGTCGATGCCATTGACGATACCGGCTATCTGACCGCCACACTGGAAGAGATCCGCGACAGCATCGGTGATGAAGAGCTGGCGCTGGACGAAGTGGAAGCCGTGCTGAAACGTATTCAGCGTTTTGATCCAATCGGCGTTGGCGCCCGCGATCTGCGTGACTGCCTGCTGGTGCAGCTGTCGCAATATCCTGATGACACGCCGCTGCTGAAAGAAGCACGTCAGATCGTCAGCGAACACCTCGATCTGCTGGCCAACCACGATTTCCGCAGCCTGATGCGCTCCACCCGGCTGAAAGAAGACGTGCTGAAAGGCGCGATGCTGCTGATCCAGTCGCTCGATCCGCGTCCGGGCCAGTCGATCAACACCAGCGAACCCGAATATGTCATTCCCGATGTGCTGGTGCGCAAAGTCGGCACCCGCTGGACAGTGGAACTGAATGCTGACAGCGTGCCACGGCTGAAAATCAATCAGCACTACGCCGCAATGGGTGGCGGCACGCGCAACGACAGCGACACGCAATTTATCCGCAGCAACCTGCAGGAAGCCAAATGGCTGATTAAGAGCCTGGAAAGCCGTAATGACACGTTGCTGAAAGTGACGCGCTGCATTGTTGAACAGCAGCAGGCGTTCTTTGAACAGGGTGAAGAGTTTATGCGCCCGATGGTACTGGCGGATATCGCCTCTGCCGTCGAAATGCATGAATCCACCATCTCCCGCGTGACCACGCAAAAATATCTGCACAGTCCGCGCGGCATTTTCGAACTGAAGTATTTCTTCTCCAGCCACGTGAATACCGAAGGCGGTGGCGAAGCCTCCTCGACGGCTATTCGCGCACTGGTGAAGAAGCTTATCTCGGCGGAAAACCCCACTAAACCACTGAGCGACAGCAAGTTAACCACCATGCTTTCCGAACAGGGCATCATGGTGGCGCGCCGTACTGTCGCCAAATACCGAGAGTCTTTATCCATCCCGCCATCGAACCAGCGCAAGCAATTGGTTTGATCTGAACTGAGAAGGAAGACACTATGCAGCTGAATATCACCGGGCAACATGTTGAGATCACCGATCCATTACGTGATTTTGTGAACAGCAAATTTGCCAAACTGGAGCAATATTTTGACCGTATTAATCAGGTCTATATTGTGCTGAAAGTGGAGAAAGTCACCCAGGTGGCTGATGCAACGCTGCATGTGAATGGTGGAGAATTACACGCAACCTCGGAAGCGGTGGATATGTACGCGGCCATTGACGGGCTGATCGATAAACTGGCGCGTCAATTGACCAAACATAAAGACAAGTTAAAACAACACTAAATTCACTTTTGCCTCATCGGCAACGGCGCGCAGCGGAGGACGTCTCTCCGCCAGTGCGCCGCTGTCGATAATAATTTGCTGCTTTTCCCATCACATGGCGAGTAAAGTAGGCAGATGAGCGGGCACAAGCGAACACGTAAGTGAAACTATGATGAACAACGATCTCACACTGGAACTGACCTCTGTCCTCAGCGTTGACTGCACCCGCAGCGGCGTACACTGCCAGAGCAAAAAGCGGGCGCTGGAAATTATCAGCGAGTTAGCAGCCAAACAGCTGAACCTGCCGCACCAGACCATCTTCGAAGCGATCCTGACGCGCGAACGTATGGGCAGTACAGGCATTGGCAATGGCATCGCTATCCCGCACGGCAAACTGGAAGAGGATACGCTGCGCGCGGTGGGCGTGTTTATTCGCCTCGATCAGCCGATTGCCTTCGACGCAATTGATAACCAGCCTGTGGATCTGCTGTTCGCGCTGCTGGTGCCGGCCGATCAGTGCAAAACCCATCTGCACACGCTGTCGCTGGTGGCCAAACGCCTGGCGGATAAAACCGTGTGCCGTCGCTTACGCAGTGCGCAGAGCGATGAAGAGTTGTACGAGATCATTACTGAAAGCCAGGAAGAGAACCATTAAAACACTGGTGCGGTTGTATTAATCGGGAGAAAAGTTAATGGTGCTGATGATCGTCAGCGGTCGTTCAGGTTCAGGTAAATCAGTCGCACTGCGCGCACTGGAGGACATGGGATTTTACTGTGTCGATAACCTGCCGGTGGTGTTATTGCCTGAACTGGCGAACTCTCTGGCCGATCGCAACATATCTGCGGCGGTCAGCATCGATGTACGTAATATGCCGGAATCGCCGGAAGTCTTTGAGAAAGCGATCACCAGCCTGCCGGACAGTTTCTCGCCGCAGCTGCTGTTCCTGGATGCCGATCGCAACACGCTAATCCGGCGTTACAGTGATACACGCCGCCTGCACCCGCTTTCCAGCAAAAATCTGTCGCTGGAGAGTGCTATCGATGAAGAGAACGATCTGCTGGAGCCGCTACGCTCCCGCGCCGATCTGATTATCGATACCTCGGAAATGTCGGTGCATGAGCTGGCGGAGATGCTGCGTACGCGCCTGCTGGGCAAGCGTGAGCGCGAGCTGACCATGGTGTTTGAGTCCTTTGGCTTTAAACACGGCATTCCGATTGATGCAGATTATGTGTTTGACGTGCGTTTCCTGCCTAACCCACACTGGGACCCGAAACTGCGCCCGATGACGGGTCTTGATCGCCCGGTCGCCGCCTTCCTCGATCGCCATACCGAAGTGCATAACTTTATCTATCAGACCCGCAGCTACCTGGAACTGTGGCTGCCAATGCTGGAAACCAATAACCGCAGTTACCTGACGGTGGCAATTGGTTGTACCGGTGGCAAGCACCGCTCAGTGTATATCGCCGAACAGCTGGCGGATTATTTCCGTTCACGCGGGAAAAATGTTCAGTCACGTCACCGTACGCTGGAAAAACGCAAATCATGACCGTAAAGCAAACTGTCGAGATCAGAAATAAGCTGGGTATGCACGCCCGTCCGGCGATGAAGCTGTTTGAACTGGTTCAGAGCTTTGACGCGGAAGTGCTGCTGCGTAACGAAGCGGGCACCGAAGCCGAAGCCAGCAGCGTGATTGCGCTGCTGATGCTGGATTCAGCTCAGGGTGGCCAGATTGAAATTGAAGTGAGTGGCCCGCAGGAACAGCAGGCGCTGGCTGCGGTCATTGAACTGTTTGAAGCGGGCTTTGACGAAGATTAACGCCGCGCAGCGGTGATATTCCCCCCTTCCCGCACATAATCAGTACCTGACGTAGCGCGTAAGACCGCGATACGTCAGTCAGTCCAGTTTATGCTCGCGTAAAAAGTCCTCACCACCCAGCTGCCGCATCTGGCGCATTATCCACAGCTGGCGCTGCCGCACATAACCTGAGGGTGCATTCGCTTTGTAACGCAGCGGGCTTGGCAGCACCGCCGCCAGCAACGCCGCTTCTGACTGCGTTAAGCGGGAAGCGGGTTTACGGAAATAGCGCTGCGCGGCCTCTTCGACACCAAATACCCCTTCACCAAACTCTGCCACATTGAGATAGACCGTCAGAATACGGCGTTTCGTCCACACCACTTCGATGCCCAGCGTGAGACCGGCTTCCAGCCCTTTCCGCAGCCAGCTGCGGCCATCCCAGAGAAACACGTTTTTTGCCGTCTGCTGCGACAGCGTCGATGCGCCGCGAATACGATTCGAACGCTGATTATGATCCAGCGCAGCCGCAATCGCATCGGTATCAAACCCCCAGTGACTGGGAAACTTCTGATCCTCGGCCGCGATCACCGCCAGCGGCATCCACGGCGAAATATCATCCATGCTGACCCAGTCAGAGTGGGCGACATACGCAAAATCGCCGCGCAGCCAGGCACCAATCTGCCGTTCCACCATCACCGCCGAGAAAGGCACAGGCAGAAAAGCAAAAATAACGATCCCGGCACTCCACACTCCGGCGATCACCAGCAGTGCACGCAGCAGCCAGAACTTCATCCACTGCAAGAGGTTCCCTTTACGTCTTCTCATGCCATCATTTCCAGCACGCGCTTCACCAGCTTGTCGATGCCGTCCGCAGCTTCCGGAATCGAACGCGCCAGCATATACGCCGGGGTGGTGACCACTCTGTGCTCTTCATCCACCACAATATCATCCACCGGACAGGGAACATGAATTCCCCCCATCGCTTCAATCGTTTCGGCATAGTCAGCATCGGTTCCGGTAGTCACCCGAACAGGTGCATTAAGCAGTCTGGGAATTAACGCCGGAGCAACACAAATAAAGCCGATTGGTTTACCCTGCTTATAAATTTGCCGGGTAAGATTTTGCAGATTTTCATCGATTTCGCAGTTTTCACCGGCCGTAGCAAGGCTGCTCAGGTGATGCGCCACGCCAAAACCACCTGGTACGATGAGCGCGTCAAGCTGAACGGAGTCAGCCTGATCAATAGGTAAAACTTTTCCCCTGACGAGACGTGCAGATTCCACCAGCACATTGCGTGACTCCGTCATCTCTTCGCCAGTAAGATGATTAATAACAGTAGCTTGCATCTTATCCGGCGCAAAGCAAAAGGCTTTAGCACCCGCCCGTTCAATCGCCAGTAACGTCAAAACTGTCTCGTAAACTTCGCTGCCATCATAAACACCACAGCCGCTCAAAATTACACCAATGCTGCGCATAGTTTCATTCCCTACTTGACTGTGTTAGCAAATTAATGTTTGCTGTATTTAAACGCTGCGCTATATCACACATTTTAATGAATCTTGTTAAAACTTATCCAGGATTTGCTAAGGTGTTTCTTAGCGTTTACCAATACCAAAGTCTGGGCACAAAGCATTCCAATGATGAGAATTGCGCAGACGACGATTTCCCTGGTGTTGGCGCAGTATTCGCGCACCCCGGCCCAAGCCGGGGTCATTTTTTTTCAGCATCCTGAACCCACTCGCGCAGTACCGCGACGTCATGACGCCACTCCTGTTTCAGCTCGTCGATCCACTCCTGCACGTTATCCCACCACGCAGGTAACTCCGGACTCTGAATCTGCTTCGCCAGTTGCTGCAGATGCTGCAGACCAACCGACCCCGCAGCGCCCTTAATTTTGTGCCCCTCTTCGGCAATTCCTTTCTGGTCGCGCGCCATCATATTGGAATCCAGTACCGCCAGATAACCCGGCATCATCTGCTCAAACATCGTCAGACTCTGGTTAATCAGGGAAGGGCCGACCAGATCGAGGTACTGCTCCAGCATCGGAATATCCAGCAGAGCCAGTTTTTCACTCTCCACCGCATCATTCTCCTCATGGCTGTCATCGGCTTCCCAGTCCCAGTATTTTTTAATCATCGCCGTCAGTGCCGGCACCGCCAGTGGCTTGCTCAGCACATCGTCCATACCGGCATCGAGATACTCGCGTTTGTCTTTCAGCACGTTTGCCGTTAACGCCACCAGCGGTGGCAGATGCTGCCCGGCAAAACGCTGATGAATCGCGCGCGCCACATCCAGCCCGGTCATATCCGGCAGCTGGATATCCAGCAGCACCAGGTCAAACTCCTGCGGATCAAACATCTCCAGCGCTTCAGCGCCAGTCATTGCCACTTCCACGCTGTTGCCCAGTTTCTCCAGCACGGAACGCGCCACCACCACATTCAGCTCGATATCTTCCACCAGCAGCACATGCAGCGCCGGTAACGGCAGCTCATCTTCTGGCAGCGTATCCGTGACCTCTTCCACCACCTGCGGCGCACTGATCTCGACAGTAAAGCAGGAGCCCTGGCCCGGTGCGCTGCTGACGGTAATATCACCGCCCATGTTTTGTGCCAGCCGCCGCGATACCGCCAGCCCGATGCCTGTACCGGTCGCCGGTTTACCGCCGTGCTGATCTTTTACCTGGTAGTACATGGCGAAAATTTTGTCCTGCTCATCCTGCGGGATACCCATGCCGGAATCCTGCACCTCAAAGCGCAGGCGCTCGCTATCTGGCTGATACTGCACACGCACCACAATTTCGCCCTGCTGAGTAAATTTCACGGCATTGCCGATTAAATTCCACAGGATTTGTCGTAAACGCGTACCATCCGCGACAATTTTATCTGGCAGAGGCAGTTCAGGCTGCATGACAAATTTCAGCCCTTTCGGCTGCGCCAGCAGCCCGGAAAGGTTCTCCAGGTCAGCGATAAAGCCGGTGAAATCGAGCGGCTGGTTATCGAGCTGCACTTTGCGCCGTTCGATTTTGTCCATCTCAATCACATCGTTAAAAATATTGCCGAGGGTAATCGCAGACACATGGATGGTTTTCAGGTATTTCAGCTGCTCCTGGTTCAGATCGGTATCCAGCAGAATACGGCTCAGGCCGACGATGCCATTTAGCGGCGTGCGCAGCTCATGGCTGATCGTAGAGATAAAGGTGGTCTTTTCGCGGCTGGCGTTCTCCAGCGCGTCCTGGTAGCGTTTACGCTCGGTAATATCGCGGCCAAAGCCCATCAGGCCGCTACGTTTACCGACGCGGTCATAATAAGGCACCTTACGGATTTCAAAACAGGCTTTGCGCCCGTCAGGATATTGCAGCCACTGCTCATAGGTGAGCGACACATTATGGCGGAACACCTTCTCATCGGTTTCCAGCACTTTGGTCGCTGCTTCTTCGTCATACACATCCTGTGGCGTCAGGCCGATCAGCTGCTTCTCACTTTTGCCGGTCAGCAGTTCCATCGCGCGGTTACAGCCGGAAAACTGCTGATCGATATTGCGGTAGAACACCAGATCGGGCGAAGCATCCAGGAAAGAGCGCAGGAAAGAAGATTGCTGTTCCAGCTCGATTTGCGCCTGCTCACGCCGCGCCATCTCTTCTTTCAGCTTCTCCATCACCATCAGGCGCGCCTCTTCGGCTTTAATACGATCGGTAATTTCCTGATTCAGCTGGCTGATGGTCTCCTGCATCTGCTGGTTGAGGGCCAGATCGCGATGACGCATTTCCTCCAGCTTATCCACCAGCCGCGCCAGCCGCTGGCGCGACTCTTCCAGCTGCTCCACCACGACTGACAGGAAATAAACCGCCCACGGGGTAATCAGCAGGCCGAAGAAGACCGAGCGCACCATATCGATGCTTTCCACATGACCGCGCAACAGCATCGTCACTGCCATCTGCACAATCATCGCCAGTACCACCAGCGCGGACGCCAGCAACAGGGAAAAACGCACCAGCCCCAGCTTGACCATCAAATCAACGTAATACTGCGCTAATAAACGAATTTGTTTCATAACCGCTTCCTTACCGATCGATATCAACATCATATCGCACTTTCCTTCTTTTAGGCGGAGCGGTGTAAAGGGGGGTAAATTCGCACCAAAATGGTGCGAAAACCGCGCCTGGCGGAGCTTTCGCGCATTTTCCCCAGCAAAGGTATTGACTAATTTTATTAACCGCATAATCTGGAGGGCCGCCTGAAAGAAAGGCGGCCCTCCGCAACGATTGCTTTTCAATGTGATGGCCTTGTTTTGTCGTCCGATTTCCTTTTATCTAAACGAATAACCATTCACCTTTAATGATATTCTAGTCACGCACCAGGTAATTAGTTTTACTAATGATCGCCCGCTATTTAATGCAAATATCTGTCCCGGGCAAAAACAGATTCATCCTGCGGTTAAAACGATCCAAACAGAATATTATGCTGAAATGAATTCCAGCACCAGCATGGTGCAGCCATTTGCTCGCTGCACTATAGTGAGTCAGCTCACACTTATGATGGTGCAACACCTGCTATAATTGCGATAAAAAAAGCAACAAAAACGTTTAAATACAAAAACATAACCATATAAAAGCGTAAAAAGGCATAAGAAAGAACGGTATTTGACCTATGTACGCTTTCCCGATAAGTTGGAATTCCGCTGGAAGCTTTCCTGACGGGCCCGTGTCTCGGCATATCTATGCAAAACAAGAAGAGTCAGAAGTAGTAATTTTTAGGAGGCCTCAATGTCCAATCCAAACCCGTATCCCTATGGCTTGTATGACCCATCAAAAGACAGTGATAGCTGTGGCGTGGGTTTTATTACCCGTAAGGATGGCGAGCAAACCCACGAGGTTCTCCAGATGGCGCACAGCGCCCTGTGCACCGTTCCCCACAGGGGCGGTATGTCAGCAGAAGGTGTTGGCGATGGCGCAGGGGTTAACGTCGATCTGTCCCTGAACTTCTTCCGCAAGATCACCGGCCTGCAACTGGAAGCCGGACGCTTTGGCGTCGGTAACTTCTTTGTGCCAAAAGATGCCGAACTGCGCGCCAATGCTGAACGTCTGGTTGAGCAGACGCTGGCTACTTATGGGTTCGACATTCTGCTGAAACGCGATATGCCGCTGGATAACAGCGTGGCGCGTCCGGCAGCTGCACAATTCCAGCTGCCTATCGCCCAGTGGGTGTTTAGCGCACCGCAGGATATTGCCGACCAGGATGCGCTGGAAAAACGCATCTACCGCGCGCTGCTGGATATCGAAGCACGTGCCTTTACTGAAAGCGCTTTTACCGAAAACGGAAGTGGCGGACTGTATCCGCTGTCGCTCTCTTCGCGCACCCAGGTGTTTAAAGCGCGTCTGAATTCCAATGAAGTGATCCCTTACTTTAAGGATCTGACCGATCCGGATCACCAGGTTCGTGGCCTGTTCTTCCACACCCGTTTCTCCACTAACACCGATCCGCACACCACCATGGCGCAGCCGTTCCGCCTGATGGCGCATAACGGTGAACTGAATACCGACCGTAAAAACCGCATCGCCGAAGCGGCGCTGATGCTGGCGCGCGGCAAGAAGATTGTGCGTCCGAAAGGCCAGTCCGACAGTTCGCGTCTGGACCAGAGCATCCACAGCCGTCTGATGGAAGATGAGTTGGACCTGATCACCGCCGTGGTCTCCATGATGCCGCCAGCGTGGGAAAACGACGACTCGCTGTCGCCACAGGTGCGCGCGATGCTGGAGTACTTCTCCCTGTATGAAGAGAAGAACGATGGCCCGGCTGCGCTGATTTTCGGTAATGGCGAAGTGATTGGTGCACGTCTTGACCGTCTCGGCCTGCGTCCGCTACGCTCAGTGGAAACCGCGGAGTATATCGGTGCGATGTCCGAAGCCGGGCAAATCGCCTTCCCACCGGAAAGCGTGCTGCGCCGTGGCCGTATCGAAGCCGGTGGCATGCTCTATTACGATCACCGCGAAAAACGCAGCTATACCACCGTGGAAGCGCTGGAAAAGCTGGCGGCAGAAAAAGATTATCCGGCACTGCTGGCGAAATCACGCGTCAGCCTGAAAGATCTGCCAGAGATCCCGGCGGAAAAACTCGGTTCACCGCTGCGCTATAGCGGCGACCTGAAAACCTATCAGCGTTTTGTGGCTTACTACTACAACCAGGAAAGCTTCAAATTCATGATGGACCCGATGCTGACCACCGGCGCTGAGAAAATCTCGGCAATGGGCTACGGCAACGCCATCAACGTATTGTCCGACCACGAAGGCGGCATGGCGCACTACTTCTCACAGCGCTTTGCTCAGGTCACCAACCCGCCGCTGGACTCCATCCGTGAAGCGGACGGTATGACCCTGCGTGTGGCGCTGGGTGCGAAACCGCACCTGGGCCGCAGCAAAGGTCGCCAGATTGTGGTGCCAACGCCGATCCTGACGCACCTCGATATGCTGCGTCTGCGTGAGCAGGATGTCGCGCCTTACGAACGTTTCGAAATGCTCTATCAGCCAGTGATCGGCACCGACATCATCAGCCGCGCAGCGAACGCCAACGCGCTGGAAAAAGCCATCGATGACCTGGCACAGCAGGTGGTGGATTTTGCCCGTGCGCAGGGCGGGATTGCGGTGATTACTGACCGTCATATCTCCTCTACGCAGGCTGCGATGCCAATGCTGCTGGTGGTTTCTGCTATCAACCAGCGTCTGGTGCAGGAAGGCCTGCGTCTTGACGTGTCGCTGGTGGTAGAAAGCGGCCAGAGCATCTCTTCTCACCATATCGCCGCCGCGCTCGGTTTCGGTGCGTCCGCTATCTATCCGCTCGGCGTGCAGATGCGTGCTGAAGAGAAATATGGCGAAGGTGAAGAAGGCAATAAAGCGTTTAAACGCTACGCCAAAGCAGCCGAAAAAGCGCTGATGAAAACCATGGGCAAAGTTGGCCTGTGTACCGTGGAAAGCTACAGCTGCGGTGAATTCTTCGAGCCGAACTTCCTCGATACCGAAGATCCGGTGCTGAAGAAGTACTTCCCGAATATCAAAACGCCAGTGGGCGGCGCTGGCTTTGCCGCGATTTCCCAGATGGCAGTGGACTGGCACCAGAGCGCGCTGAAAATTCAGGGTGAGTCCGATGTGCCACTGCTCGGTCTGTTTAAAGAGCGTGCAGAAGGTGCCGGTCACTCTTACGGCACCATCGCGGTACGTACCTTTATTGATATGACTGAGCAGCCGATCACGTTTGCCGATAAGCCACGCGAAGAAGATCAGTTTATCCGCCTGCTGACGCTGGCGAAGCTGGACAATGCGTTTAACATCAAAGCGAAGTCCTTTAAAGACAGCAGCTTCGAACGCATCCCGAACGAGGTGATCGACGCCTTCACCATCACGCCGGATTACCGTCACTTCTCCAGCCTGATGCACGAAGAGCGTAAACGTCGTCCGGCGGCGCTGCGCGATATTCTTGCCTTCCCGGCAGATTTAACGCATGTCGACAGTGAGGCGGAGTTCTCACGCAAACTGAGTCGTTACGCCCTGCTGAACAACGGTTTTGCCGTGCGCGGTCTGGCGTGTGAAAGCCAGGAAGAAGGTCACTTTACCCTGCGCTTTGTCGATGCGATTGACGGCCTGAAACCCGAAAACGAACGTTTCGCGGCGCTGGCGCGTGCGCTGAAAACCCGCTTTGTTGACGATATCGTTAGCAGCGAAGTGACACCGGGCGCGCTGCAACTGCAGGCCACAGGTAAAGCCGCAGACTATCTGTCACGCCTGTTCACGTCAGCACCATCAATTCCGTTAAGTGACGTACAACCGGCACACGAAATTACCCGCACTTTCGCCTCTGGCGCGATGAGCCATGGCGCACTGGTGGCTCCGGCGCACGAAGCGGTGGCGCACGGCACCAATATGGTCGGCGGCATGAGTAACTGCGGTGAAGGCGGCGAGCACTACTCCCGTCACGGCACCATCCGTGCTTCACGCATCAAGCAGCTGGCGTCAGGTCGTTTCGGCGTCTGGGCCGCTTACCTGGCCGATCCGATGCTGGAAGAGCTGGAGATCAAAATTGGTCAGGGTGCAAAACCCGGTGAAGGCGGTCAGTTGCCGGCACCAAAAGTCACAGTAGAAATCGCGGCAGCCCGTGGCGGTACGCCTGGCGTTGAGCTGGTGTCACCACCACCGCACCACGATACCTACTCGATTGAAGACCTGGCGCAGCTGATCCACGACTGTAAAGCCGCACGCGTCAGAGTGATTGTGAAACTGGTATCGTCCGAAGGTATCGGCACTATCGCCGTCGGCGTGGCGAAAGCGGGCGCAGACGTGATTAACGTGGCGGGTAACACCGGTGGTACGGGCGCAGCGTCCGTCACCAGCCTGAAATACACCGGTCGCGTGGCAGAAATCGGTATCGCCGAAGTACACCAGGCGCTGTGCGCTAACGGCCTGCGCGACAAAGTGATTCTGCGCTGCTCCGGCGCGCAGCAGACCGGCAGCGACGTGGTGAAATCCGCACTGCTGGGCGGTGACAGCTTTGAATTCGGCACCACCGCGCTGATGATGCTGAAATGCGTGATGGCGAAAAACTGTAACGTCAAATGCCCGGCCGGTCTGACCACCAATGCCGAAGCCTTTGATGGTGACCCGCGCCAGCTGGCGCAGTACTTTATGAACGTGGCGCACGAAGTGCGTGAGATGCTGGCGCGTATGGGCCTGCATTCCCTGCGTGAAGCGCGTGGCCGTTCCGATCTGCTGCACCTGATGGATCACCCGCGTGAAGTCGGCAAACTGGATCTGCGTGCGATGCTGACCGTCGTGCCAGAACAGAAGATTGATCGTCCGGTCTATCTGGAGAAAGACTTCGAGCTGGATGATGGCTGGGTGAAACTGCTGAATGGCGAGCTGGTCGAGCGCGCCAGCCGCGATATCCACTTTGGCGAGAATGTCACGCTGAACAACCGTAACAAGAGCGTGGGCGGTCAGCTGGCAATTGATATCGAGCGTATGCTGAACCACCAGCTGGATGAGCAACAGCTGAAGAATATCCCGGCAGTGCTGCAGGACGACCGTGGACGCCGTTATCTGGCGCCAGCGACCGTCAATATCACCACCTCCGGTTCTGCCGGTCAGTCCTACGGTGTGTTCTGTAATGACGGTATGCGTATGACGCATCAGGGCACCTGTAACGATGGCGTGGGTAAAGGCCAGTGCGGCGGCGAGTTGATCATCAAATCACCAGGTGGTGGTTCACCGGAAGGCGACGGCAACGTGCTGATCGGTAACTTCGCCCTGTTTGGCGCCACCGGCGGTCGTCTGTTTGTGCAGGGCCAGGCGGGTGACCGCTTCGCGGTGCGTAACTCTGGCGCCACGGCTGTCGTGGAAGGCGTCGGTGATTTCTGCTGTGAATATATGACCAACGGCGCGGTGCTGAACCTTGGCACCTTCGGCAAAGGCTTTGGTAATGGTATGAGCGGCGGTTTCGCCTACCAGTACGACCCGTACCGTGCGCTGGCAGCGCACGCAGCGGGTGATTCCGTACTGTTTGGCTCGATTGCCGATGATGACGAAATGGCTCGCGTACACAAACAGGCCGTGCTGACCATGCTGAACTGGCATCTGGAAGCCACCGGTTCCGAGCGTGCCGCCTGGCTGCTGGCGCACTGGGAAACCGAGTGCCAGAACTTTGTCTACGTGATGCCACGTTCCCTGCTGCTGTACCAGGATGGCGGTGAAATCCTGAAGGCGAAGGCACGTAAAGATCTGCTGGAAGAGCTGTCCACCGCGCTGGCGGGCCATCAGGTGAGCAAATTCAAGCAAGCCTGGCGTGATGGCAAAACCATCGCCAAAGGGGCGGTGCCAGACTATGGTGCGACCGATACCCAGGATATGTTCGTACTGCTGAATAACTACAGCGTACTGAACTATGCACAGCAGCTGGCGCTGTCACGCATGCCAAAAGGTGCTTCAGTTGAAGATGCTGCGGTGCAGAAAGCAGTACGTAACCTGCTGATGACCGAAGATTTCGCGCTGGTCAGCAAGCTGCAACGCCATGCCCGCGCGGCGATTGAGAATTACAGTGATGAAGAGCTGGCTTCGCTGATTGCAGCGAAGCGTATGTCGGACTACAAAGCGGCGCTGACGCAACGCAATATCCGTTCGATGGACAGTCTGGCGACCTATGGCTGGATTATTTATCAGGATGCCTGCAACCGACAGATTCTGGGTGGACTGCCTGACTTCGAAGAGCTGTTTGCCCGTGCAGCATTACCTGAATTAGCCGCGGCGGTCGGGAAACTCTCCTGATTGCACGCCAGACGGAACGCTTGCCCTGACGACTTCGCGTTGCCGCCGCATAAGCGGCAATGTGAAGCATAACGGATATGAAGATTGAGAACAGAAAACGATGAAGATTCCATACATTCCTGAAGATGCGCCATTTAATGGTGAGCAAAAATACTGGCTGGCCGGTTTCCTCGCAGGTCTGCACTCCCGTCTGCTGGTGCTGGAAGGTCAGCAGCAGACTGCCGCTGCGACAGGCGCGGCGGCGACCACTCAGCTGCATATTCTGTTTGGTTCGCAGACCGGTAATGCTGAAGCGTTAGCACAGAGCGCCGCGAAAGCCGCACGCGCGAAAGGTCTGGTGCCAGTGGTGCAGGGCCTCGGTGAAGTGGATATTGAAGTGTTCGCCGCGATGCGTCATGTGCTGATCGTCACTTCGACCTACGGTGAAGGCGAAATGCCGGACAACGCCCAGCTGTTCTGGCAGGCGATTTCCGCCAGCACAGCGCCGCGTCTGGAGCAGATGCACTTCGCCATTCTGGCAATTGGTGATACCAGCTACGATGGTTTCTGCCAGGCAGGTAAATTTATCGATATGCGCCTGGAACAACTGGGTGCAAAACGCGTGACGGACCGTATCGATTGCGATATCGATTACGAAGAGCCCTCTGAACAGTGGATTGCCGGCGCAATGCCACAATTCGCCGCCAGCGCAGGCAGCACCGGCACCGTGCTGGAAAGCGCGCCGGAAGCACCGGTTATCCCGGGCAGCAACAAACAGAATCCATACGCTTCCGCGCTGGTGACCAACAAACGCCTGTCAGGTGACAATTCCGGCAAGGATATCCGTCACTTTGAGTTTGACCTGACGGACAGCGGACTAAAGTATGAAGTGGGTGATGCACTGGGCGTGTTCGCGGTTAACGAACCTGCGCTGGTCAGTCTGCTGCTGACGCAGCTGAAAGCCGACTACGACACGCCAGTCCCGGGCTTCGAGCGCAGCCTCGGCGATCTGCTCACCTACCAGTTTGAAATTTCCGAGCCTTCACGCAAGCTGATCGAATGGGTAGGCCAGAACACCACTAACCAGGAACTGCGCCATATTCTGCAGCACGACGACAAAGACACTATGGGCGTCTGGCTGTGGGGCAAAGACACCCTCGATCTGCTGCAACTGGATCTGACCCGCTCGCTCAGCGTGCCGGAATTTGTCGCGATGCTGCGTCCGCTGCAGCACCGTGCTTACTCGATCTCTTCCAGCCAGAAAGCGCATCCAAATCAGGTGCATCTGACTATCGCTTCTGTACGCTACCAGAGTGGTGGCCGTGCACGCAGCGGCGTGTGCTCAACGTACCTCGCGGACCGCGTCGGCCGTGGCGAAAAACCGGCAATCTTTATTTCGCCAAACAAAGGCTTCCGCGTACCTGCCAACGGCGACGCGCCACTGATCATGGTCGGCCCGGGCACCGGTATTGCACCGTTCCGCGCTTTCCTGCAGGAGCGTGAAGTGACCGGTGCGCAGGGCAAAAACTGGCTGTTCTTCGGCGACCAGCATCAGGAGCATGACTTCATCTACCAGGATGAGCTGAACGGCTGGCAGGAAAGCGGTCTGCTGACCCGCCTGGATCTGGCGTTCTCACGCGACCAGGCGGAAAAAATCTATGTGCAGAACCGTATGCTGGAACAGGGTGCAGAGCTGTACGCCTGGCTGCAGGAAGGTGCCTACTTCTATGTCTGTGGTGATGCCTCGCGCATGGCGAAAGACGTGGATAAAGCGCTGTATAAGGTCGTGGCACAGTTCGGCGGCATGTCTGAAGAGCGTGCAGCGGACTATATCGATCAGCTGAAGAAAGAAAAACGTTACCTGCGCGACGTGTATTAATCGTTTTCTGTCTGAAGAAACCGCCAGCATGCTGGCGGTTTTTTTTCGTCTGTCATCCACCATTGGTGTGCACAAATGGCGGCCAGCGGGCATAAAAAAACGGGCCAGATGGCCCGTTAAGCATTTTATTTCACGACACGCAGTGCCGGACGCCCACCACGCGGTGGCGGGTCGTCATCCGGGTTATCGTCCTCATCACGGACATCATCCGGGCGATCGCCATCAATCACCGACATTACGGTTTCCGGCTCACTCTGCTCAGCGTCGAACTCACCCTGCTCATAGCAAGGCTCAGGTTCGAACATGGTGCCTGCTCCGTTCTCACGGGCATAGATCGCCAGTACGGCATACAGCGGCACGGTGACCTGACGCGGCACACCGCCAAAGCGCGCATTAAAGCGCACTTCGTCATTGCCCAGTTCGAGGTTACCTACCGCACGCGGCGCGATGTTCAGTACAATCTGGCCATCACGCGCATACTCCAGCGGCACCATCACCCCGGGCAAATTGATGTCTACGACTAAATGCGGCGTCAGCTGGTTATCCAGTAGCCACTCATAAAACGCGCGCAACAGATAAGGGCGACGTGCGGTTAGTTGAGACATTTCCATACTTTTAGCCCCGCGTTTGCAGGCGCATTTCACGTTCCGCTTCCGTCAGGGAAGCAAGGAAGGAGTCACGCTCAAAGACACGTGTCATATAGCCTTTCAGCTCTTTCGCGCCACTGCCGACCAGCTCAATGCCTAACTGTGGTAAACGCCACAGCAGCGGAGCCAGGTAGCAGTCAACCAGGCTAAATTCTTCGCTCATAAAGAACGGTGTACGAGAGAACAGTGGAGCAATCGCCAGCAGCTCTTCACGCAGCTGTTTACGTGCGTTTTCAGCTTCCTGCGCATTGCCGTTCTCAATCGTGCGCATCAGGCTGTACCAGTCCTGCTCCACACGGTGCATCATCAGACGGCTTTCACCACGCGCCACCGGATAGACCGGCATCAACGGCGGGTGCGGGAAACGCTCATCAAGGTATTCCATAATGATACGTGATTCATACAGCGTCAGCTCACGATCCACCAGCGTTGGCACGGTGCGATACGGGTTGAGGTCAATCAGATCCTGAGGCAGATTATCCATTTCAACCTGCTCGATCTCGACACTGACACCCTTCTCAGCCAGCACGATACGCACCTGATGGCTAAAAATGTCCGTCGGACCAGAAAACAGCGTCATTACCGAACGTTTGTTGGCAGCGACAGCCATGAAAACCTCCAAGTTTATCGGGAAAATTACTGCGAATAGCCAACCACGCGGCGACTAACCTGCTTGATATAACCGCTCGCTTCCCAGGGTCGCCCCGCCCCGGTATCCTGACCGGTACAGCAGAGACAACCACCCGGCTAAACGGGCGCAAAGTGACACATAGTTTACCAGATTTTAGGCAGCTTGTGGGGGCCGTGTTGTAGATTTGGCGGGAAAATGCGAGTACACGCGGAGATTTGAGCCGTTCATGGCACAAACAGAGATAAAAAAACCCGGCACGAAGGCCGGGTTTTTGCGATAACGCGTACTGTAAACAGTGCGAATTAACGTTTGGAGAACTGTGGACGACGACGTGCTTTACGCAGACCGACTTTCTTACGTTCAACCTGACGCGCGTCACGGGTGACGAAGCCAGCTTTACGCAGTTCGGAACGCAGAGATTCGTCGTACTCCATCAGAGCGCGGGTGATACCGTGACGGATCGCACCTGCCTGACCAGAGATACCACCACCTTTAACGGTGATGTACAGATCCAGTTTACCAATCATGTCTACCAGTTCCAGCGGCTGACGAACTACCATGCGGGCAGTTTCACGACCGAAGTACTGTTCCAGAGAACGCTGATTGATAACGATGTTGCCGCTACCTTGCTTGATGAAGACGCGAGCGGTAGAGCTTTTGCGGCGACCAGTGCCGTAGTTTTGAGTTTCAGCCATTGCCATTAATCCCGATTAAATGTCCAGAACTTGCGGTTGCTGTGCCGCATGGTTGTGCTCGTTGCCAGCGTAAACTTTCAGTTTACGGAACATAGCACGACCCAGCGGGCCCTTTGGCAGCATGCCTTTAACCGCGATCTCAATGACACGCTCAGGACGGCGAGCAATCATCTCTTCAAAGGTCGCTTGCTTGATACCACCGATGTGGCCGGTGTGGTGATAATAGATCTTATCGCTACGCTTGTTGCCGGTAACAGCAACTTTGTCAGCGTTCAGAACGATGATGTAATCACCAGTATCAACGTGCGGAGTGTATTCCGCTTTGTGCTTACCACGCAGACGACGAGCCAGTTCGGTCGCCAGACGACC
The DNA here is from genome assembly GCF_965644245.1 of Erwinia sp. V71. Taxonomy (NCBI): domain Bacteria; kingdom Pseudomonadati; phylum Pseudomonadota; class Gammaproteobacteria; order Enterobacterales; family Erwiniaceae; genus Erwinia; species Erwinia sp. V71. The sequence goes on along the minus strand of NZ_CBFFRK010000002.1, from coordinate 42,779 downwards.
TAAAGTTTTGCCTGTCGCGTCAACAACATACCAGTCGCGCTGTACGCTTTCCGGTTTAGCTGTAAAAGTTTTCATCTAAAAGCTTACCCAAATTAAGTTACACGTTGGTGAAATCCCAAACGCTTGAATAAACGGTTGAGGCTCACACGACCATCTTGACCAGCAAGCCACCCCTTCGAATGAGTTACTGGAACACGCAAGGTTTTTGGGAAAAAAAACCATTGCTGTAACGTGGGGTCGCAAGATTATAGAGAAGTCATCCCCGAAGCGCGACCCTTTTTTGCGCTGAAATCGACAATTACTGGCTGTTTTTTGCCGTTCAGGGCAGATGCGGCAGCCGCAGGTACTCTTCACTCTGCATTTCCTGCAGGCGTGACAGGCAGCGCTGGTACTCAAACTTCAGCCGCTCACCCTGGTAGATATCAAACAGCGTGGTTTCCGCTGCCACCACCAGCTTCACATGGCGCTCATAAAACTCATCGACCAGCGCCAGAAAACGCCGCGCCTGGTCCTCATTACGGTTGGTCATCACCGGCACATTAAACAGCAGCACACTGTGAAAACGGCGCGACAGTTCAATGTAGTCGTGCTGGCTGCGTGCATCACCACACAGAGACACAAAATCCATTGCCACCACCCCATTCGCCATACCGATGGTCGGCAACGGACGGTGATTCACCTCCAGCACCGGATGTTCGCCGTCACGCGCCACGCCTGCCAGTGCGCTGTACATGCGATCCATTTCGCGCGCGGTTGTCTCATTCAGTGGTTCCATCCACAAATGAGCCGACGTCAGGGTACGCAGACGGTAATCGATACCGGCGTCGACATTCATAATGTCGCAGTGGCGCTTAATCAGTTCGATGGCCGGCAGGAAACGCGCGCGCTGCAGACCGTTACGGTACAGCTCATCTGGCGGAATATTCGAGGTTGCCACCAGCGAGATACCGCGGGCAAACAGCGCTTCCATCAGCGTGCCAAGCAGCATGGCGTCGGTGATATCCGACACAAAAAATTCATCAAAGCACAGGATATCGGTCTGCGCCTTAAAACGGTCCGCGATAATCTCCAGCGGATCGGCCTGCCCCTGCAGCTGTGTCAGCTCTTCATGCACATGCAGCATAAAACGGTGGAAGTGCAGACGCTGTTTGCGTTCACCAGGAATCGCCCGAAAAAACATGTCCATCAGCCAGGTTTTGCCGCGCCCGACGCCGCCCCACATATACAGGCCGCGCACCGGCTCGACGCGCGCGCTTTTCTCCTTGCCCATCAGTCTGCCCAGTTTGCCCAGCAGCCCTTTTCCGCTGCTGGCGCTCGCCGCGGGTGCAGCGATCAAAGCCTGACAGATAGCGTCTAAACGGGTAATGGCTTCACGCTGGACATCGTCGGGTTGGTAATCACCATTAGTCAGTGCCAGCTGATAAAGCGCCAAAGGAGAAATTGTCTGCATTGTTCAATCACATTCCCTGAAAAAGTGGTCTGTCACATCATCGGTTGACGAAAAAAAGGCCGCTCTACACTAAGCTATGCTGCCGCAGGATTCCACTTCCATTAGATTAGCGGGTATAGTGGCTATTATTATGTTGAAAGGCCCTACGGACAACGAAGACAACATGGGAGTCATTTATGACCTGGGAATACGCGCTTATTGGGTTAGTGGTTGGTGTCGTTATCGGCGCGGTCGCAATGCGTTTTGGTAATAAGAAATTGCGTGAGCAACGCAGCATGCAGTACGAACTGGAAAAATCCAAAGCCGAACTGGCTGACTATCGTGAAGAGCTGACGAATCATTTCGCGCAGAGTGCCGAGCTGTTAGGCAATATGGCGCGCGATTACCGTCAGCTGTATCAGCATATGGCGAAAGGCTCGAACGATCTGCTGCCAAATCTGCCGGGTGAGAAAAACCCGTTTGCCTATCAGTTAACCGAAGCCGAAGCGGACAACGATCAGGCGCCGGTACAAATCCCGCGTGATTACTCTGAAGGGGCCTCCGGCCTGTTGCGTGGTGAGCGCGCCACGCGCGATTAACGCTTCATGATTCAGGGCGCTGCGGCGCCCTGCTGTGCAGTCCTGTTTGCCCCATTTATTGCAGCGAGAGCGTCGTAACGATGAAGAAAAAATCATTATTGTTGAGCGCAGTAGCCTTAAGTATCGGTCTGAATGTTGCCCTTGCCCCCAGTGCCAGCGCGGCACTGCCGGCGCAAATTCAGGGGCAGGCGCTGCCAAGTCTGGCGCCGATGCTGGAAAAAGTGCTGCCTGCGGTCGTCAGCGTCCATGTTGAAGGCACCCAGACCGCCAGCCAGGATATCCCTGAACCGCTGAAACGTTTCTTTGGTCAGCAGGGCGGCGAGGCAAAACCACAGCCGTTTGAAGGGCTCGGTTCCGGAGTCATCATTAATGCTGCCAAAGGCTATGTGCTGACCAATAACCATGTAGTGAATGGCGCCGATAAGATCAAAGTGCAGCTCAGCGATGGCAATGAATACGATGCCAAACTGATTGGCCAGGATGAGCAAACTGATATTGCGCTGATTCAGATTAACGGCGCGAAAAACCTGACAGAAGTCAAAATTGCCGACTCCGACCAGCTGAAAGTCGGCGATTTCGCTGTCGCCATCGGTAACCCGTTCGGTCTGGGACAAACCGCGACCTCAGGGATTATCTCCGCACTGGGCCGCAGCGGGCTGAATCTGGAAGGCCTGGAAAACTTTATTCAGACCGATGCCGCAATTAACCGCGGCAACTCCGGCGGCGCGCTGGTCAACCTGAACGGTGAGCTGATCGGCATTAACACCGCCATCCTCGCCTCCAGCGGCGGCAATATCGGTATTGGCTTCGCTATCCCGGCCAATATGGCGGTCAACCTGGCGCAGCAGCTGATTGAATTTGGCGAAGTGAAACGCGGCCAGCTCGGTATCAAAGGCACCGAAATGACGCCGGAAATGGCAAAAGCGTTTAATGTTGATGCGCAGCGCGGCGCATTTGTCAGCGAAGTGCTGCCGAAATCGGCGGCCGCCACGGCCGGCATTAAAGCGGGCGATATTATCGTGTCCGTTGATGACAAGAAGATCACCAGCTTTGCCGAACTGCGGGTGAAAATCGGCACCACCGCGCCAGGTAAAGAGGTGAAGATTGGCCTGCTGCGTGAAGGTAAGCCGCAGACAGTGACCGTTAAGCTTGAGCAGAGTGCACAAACCACCGCCAGCGCCGCCCAGCTTTCTCCGGCGTTGCAGGGCGCCACCCTGAGTGATGGCCAGCTGAAAGATGGCACCAAAGGGGTGAAAGTCGATAATGTTGATAAATCGACCCCGGCGGAACGTGCAGGACTGCATAAAGATGATGTCATTATTGGCATCAACCGCTCGCCGGTCACGAATCTGGCCGAACTGCGCAAAATCCTTGAAGCGAAGCCGCCGCTGGTGGCGCTGAGCGTGGTGCGTGCAGGCGAAAATATCTACCTGTTACTGCGCTAAATCACGATGCGGACACAACTCCGTGTGTGTCCGCATCAGTCGTGCTATTCTGCTGACGTTCTTTCCTGTTGATATAACACCATGTTTCCTAAACTTTTGCGTTCAGTGATTTTTGGCCTGATCGTGGCGGCAATTTTACTCGTCGCGATGCCTGCGCTGAGAATGGGCAGCAACATGCTCTCTGCGCCAGAAAACAGTGCCGACGAGACACCCGTGAGTTATAACCCCGGTGTGCGACGTGCTGTGCCTGCCGTGGTCAATGTCTATACCCGCGGCCTGGATAACAATATCACCGCGCTGGCCTCCGGCGTGATCATGAGCGCAAAAGGCTACATTCTGACCAACCGCCATGTGGTCAGTAATGCCAATCAGATTATTGTCGCCCTGCAGGACGGTCGCTTTTTTGAGGCACTGCTGGTCGGCTCCGACAGCCTGACCGACCTGGCGGTGCTGAAAATCACTGCCACTAACCTGCCGGTGATCCCGATGAACCCAAAACGGGTGGCGCATATTGGCGATATCGTGATGGCGATTGGTAACCCTTATAACCTCGGGCAGACCGTGACCCAGGGGATTATCAGCGCCACCGGACGCGTGGGTCTTAGCCCGTCCGGTCGCCAGAACTTCCTGCAAACTGACGCCTCCATTAACCACGGTAACTCCGGTGGTGCCCTGATCAACTCGCTGGGCGAGCTGATGGGCATCAACACGCTCTCCTTTGATAAGAGCAATGATGGCGAAACGCCGGAAGGCATTGGTTTTGCCATTCCCACCGCGCTGGCGACCAAAATCATGGATAAGCTGATTCGCGACGGGCGTGTGATCCGCGGCTATATCGGCATCAACGGCAGCGATGTGCGTCAGCGCCCCGACCAGAGTATGGGCATTGAACATATCCAGGGTATCCTGGTCAGTAAGGTAAATCCGGGCAGCCCGGCGGAACAGGCGGGAATTCAGGCGAACGACGTGATTACCAGTGTCGAGGGTAAGCCGGCGATATCGGCACAGGAGACGATGGATCAGGTGGCGGAAATCCGGCCAGGATCGGTGGTGCAGGTGCAGATATTACGCGGTGATCAGCGACTGACGCTGCCGGTGACTATTCAGGAATATCCGGAACAAAACTGAGAGCAAACCGATATAGCAGGGAGCCGCATAGCAGCTCCCTCGCCGTGATTACTTCACAAACTCTTCGCCCTGCTTAATATCACTCTTCAGCGTATCCAGCATGCCTGTCAGCGACTGCTGCTCAAACGCGCTCAGCGCACCAATCGGTTTACGCTCCTGAATACCGTTTTTCCCTAGCAGCAGCGGCTGGGCAAAGAAACGGGCGTGTTCGCCGTCACCTTCAACATAGGCGCACTCCAGCACATTGCTGTCGCCCTGCAGTGCACGCACCAGTGACAGACCAAAACGCGCTGCCGCCTGCCCCATCGACAGGGTTGCAGAACCGCCACCCGCTTTGGCTTCCACCACTTCAGTACCGGCATTCTGAATGCGTTTAGTCAGGTCAGCCGCTTCCTGTTCGCTAAAGCTGACGCCCGGGATCTGTGACAGCAGTGGCAGAATAGTGACACCAGAGTGACCACCCACCACCGGCACTTCAATCTCCTGCGGCTGCTTGCCTTTCAGCTGCGCCACAAAAGTGTTGGCGCGGTTAATATCCAGCGTGGTGACGCCAAATAGTTTGTTTTTGTCATAAACACCGGCTTTTTTCAGCACTTCCGCCGCAATCGCCACGGTGGTGTTCACCGGATTGGTAATCACACCAATCAGCGCTTTCGGGCAGGTCGCAGCAACCTGCTCGATCAGATTACGCACGATACCGGCATTAACGTTAAACAGGTCGGAACGATCCATACCCGGCTTACGCGCCACACCAGCAGAAATCAGCACCACATTTGCGCCCTTCAGCGCAGGCGTGGCGTCTTCGCCGCTAAAACCTTCAATTTTGACGGCAGTAGGAATGTGGCTCAGATCAACAGCCACGCCAGGGGTAACGGGAGCGATGTCGTACAGAGAAAGCTCTGAACCTGCAGGAAGCTGGGTTTTAAGCAGAAGTGCGAGCGCCTGGCCAATACCGCCAGCGGCTCCGAGAACTGCAACTTTCATCCTAAACTCCTTATTATTGTGTGAGCAAAACGTGCCGTGAATCCATTGGGCTGACGAGAATAACCAACCCATGAGGTAATGACGAGAAAGATGTCGCCTTTCTGTACACAGTTGCGCTGAAACCAGTCAAAACGCAGCATAATTGACCACAACACCTCCCGATCTGACGCCAAATAGCTCGATTTATAGCCAGATAGTTCTGCGGCTACCATAACCCGCGTATGCGATCAAAACAACATCAATCCGATAACATTTTGTTCACTTTGTGCGCTACATCTATGCGCATATCCGCGGTTGTCATTCGTGGCTAAATTTGCCAGAATGCGCGTCCGCAGTGAAATAGCCCCTGTTTAGCCCAAAGTTAATTTGCATAACAATTCATCTAAATGCATAATAATTTATCGCTGACTTATGGCGTCCTGTTGTTTCCTCTTTTATATCGGTAACCTATGCGTAACCCATCAAAACAAGAAGATCTGATTAAGGCATTCAAGGCCTTACTGAAAGAAGAAAAATTTAGCTCGCAAGGTGAAATTGTTCAGGCGCTGCAGGACGAAGGTTTCGACAATATCAACCAGTCCAAAGTCTCGCGCATGCTGACCAAGTTTGGTGCGGTACGTACCCGCAATGCCAAAATGGAGATGGTCTACTGCCTGCCTGCCGAGCTTGGCGTACCCACCACCACCAGCCCGCTGAAAAATCTGGTGCTGGACATCGACTACAACGATGCGCTGGTCGTGATCCATACCAGCCCGGGCGCAGCACAGCTGATTGCACGCCTGCTGGACTCACTGGGTAAAGCCGAAGGCATTCTCGGCACCATCGCCGGTGACGACACCATTTTTATTACTCCTGCACGCGCCTTTAGCGTAAAACAGCTGTATGACGCCATTCTGGTGCTATTCGAACAAGAGCTATAAATAGCGTAGCTGAAACTCTGGCGTAACTTGCTACTTACCTCGCATTATCATCATCTTTACTTAGAGCCGACCCGTTCGGCTCTATTTATTTGTCGGCTACCCAGCCATCCTTCCGGCCGAAACAACCACAATAAGATGACAATCTCATGTCATCTGTCGCTATTTTCCCGCCATACAGCGTGATCCACTGCAAAGTTACGCACGAATAGCTAAATTCACTTATGTGATTGTTTTTACATAAATTCAACATGTGACGGGCAAAATATAAGCATTTTTTATAACCCATGGTTATTAAAAAGTCATTTCCATGCAAAGAATCCCAAAAAAAGATTATTATCAGAGTATTAATTTCCTACGTGATTAGATCTATACTTGTTTTCGTGATGAACATCACAGTATGTAAAAAGATAAAAACAGACGACGAGGAAATGAATATGAACATTAAAACTAGTATCGCAACCATGAGCCTGCTTTCTGCACTGTCATTTGGCGCTTTTGCAGCGCAATCTATCAATGCTGAACAGGCACAAAATCTGCAATCAATGGGCACTGTCAGCGTCAGCGCGATTACCGCTTCACCTTCAGATATCCGTGAAGCACTGTCACAGAAAGCCGATCAGCAGGGCGCCAGCGCGTACCGTGTGATTGAGGTTTCTGACAACAACAGCTGGCACGCCACTGCAGAACTGTACAAGTAAGCAACGACATTACCACGGTATTAAAAACATTAAAGCTGAACGGCAACCCCAAGAATAAAAACGGCTTTTCAACCCTTTCGGTTGCCATGAACAATCTATTTCTGGAGTAAAAATAATGAAAACGTCTATCGCAATCGCTGCATTAGGTCTGGCTTCCGTACTGTCTTTCGGCGTCAGCGCCGCGAACCTGGTGACTCAGCAGCAGGCTGACAGCCAGAACCTGCAATCTGTCGGTGTGATTTCCGTCAGCGGCCTCGATGGTTCACCGATGACCATTCGTCAGGCACTGTCTGAGAAAGCCAACAAAGAAGGCGCCAGCTCTTACCGCATTATCGAAGCGCGTAACGACGGCAACTTCCACGCCACCGCAGAAATCTATAAATAATCATTCCTCGTTGATCGCATTTGATCTAACGAACCTTTTGGCCCCGTTCGCCGGGGCCCTTTTTGCCGAGGCATACCTTCTGATGGAGGTAAGCGTGTTTAACGCACATTGAAGCGGAGCTGGCCTTCCAGCTCCTCTTCAGCCTCATCAAAAAGCAAGATCAACGCTCCATAGCGCCGCTTCTGTCCCGATCCTAAATGAATAAACTCGATTTCCAGCGGTAACGGCAGCACAGAAAGCGTCACCGCATCCCAGAGTGAATCCAGATCGCTAATCAGTCTGTCGGCCAGCGCAAAGCGCTCGGTAAACTGCCGATAGAAATGAGCCTGATCGACAATCTCATTGAAATCAAAGCTCTCTTTTCTCATGCCCGGCTGCTCCCTACGGATGATTACAGCCCACCAAGGTGCAGGGTTTTCACTTCCAGAAACTCCTCCAGTCCCAGCACCGAACCTTCCCTACCCAGTCCTGACTCTTTTACCCCACCAAAGGGTGCCAGCTCGGTCGACACCGCACACTCGTTGACGCCCACCATTCCGCTTTCCAGTGCAGCCGATACGCGGAACACACGCTGCAGATTCTGTGTATAAAAATAGGCAGCGAGACCAAATTCCGTCTCATTCGCGCGGCGGATCACCTCCTCTTCATCGTCAAAACGGAAACAGGCCGCGACCGGCCCGAAAGTTTCCTCCTGCGCCAGCGTCATATTGTCACTGGCATCAGCAATCACCGTCGGCTGCCAGAAGTTACCGCCCAGGGCATGAGGAGCCCCACCGGCGACAACACGTCCGCCTTTCGTCACCGCGTCGTCGACATGTTCCGCCACTTTTTTCACTGCGGCCTGATCAATCAGCGGCCCCACCTGCACACCATCATCGGCACCATTACCCACTTTTAGCTGCTTCACCGCCTCCGCCAGCTGGTGAACAAAGCGATCATAGATGCTGCTCTGGATAAAGAAGCGGTTGGCGCTGACGCACACCTGGCCTGCGTTACGGAATTTATTGGCAATAGCACCATTGACTGCGGCATCAATGTCGGCATCGTCGAAAACGATATAGGGCGCGTTGCCGCCCAGCTCCAGCGACACTTTCTTGACGCTGTCGGCAGCGTTGCGCATCAGCAGTTTGCCCACCTGAGTGGAGCCGGTGAAGGAGATTTTACGTACCTGTTTGCTGGCCATAATGGCGTCACTGATCGCCTGAGTATCCCCCGCCACGGCGTTAAGGACGCCATCCGGCACACCCGCTTTTTGCGCCAGCGCCAGCAACGCAAAAGCGGAAAGTGGCGTGTTGTTCGCCGGTTTGATAATGCCGGTGCAGCCCGCCGCCAGCGCCGGGCCGAGCTTGCGTGTCAGCATCGCCATCGGGAAGTTCCACGGCGTGATCGCCGCCACCACGCCAATCGGTTCGCGGGTCGCCAGAATACGTGCTCCGGGTTTTGCCGGTGGGATAATCTCGCCGTTGGCGCGCTTCGCCTGCTCGGCAAACCACTGAATAAAGCTGGCGGCATACTCCACTTCACCTTCCGCTTCTTTCAGGGGCTTACCCTGCTCAGCGGTCATCAGTCTGGCGAGCCAGCTTTTCTGTTCGATAATCAGCTGATACCAGCGCTGCAGAATGTCCGCGCGGGCAGCAGCGGCGATCGCCTGTTCCGTTTCGGCTTTCCCCGCTTTTGCCACCCGGGCAATGGTTTCCCCCGTCGCGGGATTGAGCACCGCAAAGGTGTCGCTGAGTGGTTGCCAGCGGCCATCGGCCAGCCAGCCGGTCTGGAAAAGGTCGTTATCCTGCAGGAATGAATGGGACATGGATTTCCTCCTGATCGCTTTGCCATCCTGTGTCTTACAGTATAGCTGGCGATCAGGAGAGGTCGGTTTACGCCAGAATCAGGGTGTTCTGATATCTCTTCAGTACATCTGCAAGGCGTTTTACCGGTTCGGTGACGCTTTCCGGCGCATGCCAGGTCACCAGTTTCTGCTGGTATTCGTCCAGTTCACGCAGTAAACGCTCATAGTAATAACGTCGCTTGTCATCACTGCGTGCGGCGATTACCCGGTCAGCGGTATAGCGCAGCTGTTTATGGAAGGCAGAAAGTTCCGGATTAACCGGCACTTCGGCACTGCGCAGGCGCTGATGACCAATAATCAGCGTCAGCGCCAGACGGTATTTGTTGATATCCGTCGGGAACAGGTTCAGCAGCAGGAACAGTTGCTGGTACAGCGCAGGGAGATGGTTTTCATTACGCCGGGCAAGATTCGTCGTCATCGCCGACACCGCGGCATACATAAAGCGGTTCAGGATGGTGCGGGCAATGCGCGCCTTCGACGTATCGCGGATTATCAGGATCACCATCAGCGCGACAAACGCACCAATCATCTGGCCCAGCGCGCCATCGAGGAAGGTGTGGATATGGAAGGTCATCGGATTATCCAGCACCAGAATATTCAGCGTACCAACAAATGCACCGAGGGTGCCGATCTGACGACGCTGAATAAAGATCCCGGCAATAAACGCCAGCACGCCAAGGGCGATCAACAGCAGTAACAGACTCTGCTGGGTGGCGGGCAGGATCACCATAAAGTAGAGACTGCCCAGCGGGAACGCCACAATCATGCCGTAGACAAAGTCTTTTGCCATCCCCAGCGGATTCGGCGTGCGCATCGCCAGCGCGGTAATCACTGCCAGCATCACCATACAGCCACTGCCGGAAGTCCAGCCGGTGTACAGCCAGAACAGAGAGCCGATCGCGGTAGCGACAAAGGTACGAATCCCATTGACCAGTGCGTGATGCGTCTCCGCCGATTTGGCTTTAATTACCACCTCTTCACGCTCCAGGATCTCTTCCTCTACTTTGCTGATGCTGCTGTTGGTATGTACCCCTTTCAGCAACAACAGATACTGTGTGGCGGCACCCACCCAACTGGCCAGCGTCAGCGGCGTCTGTTTACTGCCGCTGGCAGTGATCACCCGACGCATCAGCTTCATGCGTTTATGCACGTCGCTAACGCTGGTCACCTCTTTATCAAACAGTATCCTGTACTGCGGCGGCAGATAATTCGGACGGCTGTTCTGGATTAAAAAAGTCTCCGCCGCCTGAGTAATCAGCGTGAGCGACACCGTATGCAGCGCTTTTAAGCGACGGTTGACCTTCTCCCAGCGTGGCGACTCCAGCATCAGATGGCTGCGCATGCCGTTCAGCGCGTTGGTGCGCCGCACCAGACTGCCCCAGGATTTATCCACCGCCTCTTTATCATCGTGGGCAATGCAGAGCTGCAGCAGCTTGTAGTGATCCACCAGCAGCGCATCAATTTCACGGTCAATATTGTTTTTAATCGAGCGCGGGGAAAACAGCAGGTCCGCCACTACCGCACAGACGATACCAATCACGATCTCACTGCAGCGCTCAATGGCGAACTGCGGTGCCAGCAGCACGGAACCATTGGTGGTGGAGTCCGCGGTCACCACGATAATCAGCGCGGTATAACCCGCCAGCCCGAGCGCGTAGGAGTTTTCCACTTTAATTAATGACGACAGCCAGACGCAGACGCCCGCCCAGAGACAGCACAACAACAGCATCACTACCGGCGCGCGAATGGTGCTGATCATGATCGCCAGCGCGGCGATACAGCCAATAAAAGTACCGATGATGCGCAGCAGGCCGCGATGGCGCAGCGCGCCAGAGAAGGGATCGCCACCCGCAACGAACGCGGTGCCGCCCGCCACGATGCCGGCGGTCATCACCGCCCAGCGCGGGGTTTCCAGATTGAAATGAAAGCCGACAAACAGCGCCAGCATAATCGCGCAGGCGAGTTTGATCGGAAAACGCAGCCGTTCAACGCTAAAACCTTGCATAACGCCTCCGCTTAACCGAACTCACGTAAGCGGTGCAGGAAGCGGGTCATCGGCGGTAACTGTTCGCGATCGCGATCCACTTCGCCGGTCACCACCACAGTCGCCGTGGTGCCCGAAGGATAGAGATTACCTGGCTGCTGATCGAGACGGATCTTCACCGGCACGCGCTGCGCCAGACGTACCCACTCCAGGTTGGAATCGATGGTCGCCATGCCTTTGCTGTCGACGGTGCTGCTGCTGTTATTCACCCCGGCGGCAAAGCTGTCTACCGTACCGCGCAGAATGCGGTTGCTGCCCAGCGGCGTGATTTCAACACGATAACCCGGACGCAGCCCGGAAAGTTTGGTCTCTTCCATATAGGCCAGCACATAGAAACTGTCCTGCTTCACCAGCGCCACCGAGGTGGAACCACGGGTAATAAACTCCCCGGCATAGACATTCAGGTTAGTGATCCAGCCACTGGCCGGTGCGCGGATCACGGTACGATCGAGATCCAGCTGCGCCAGATCGCGCGTCGCACGCGATTTTGCCAGCTGATGTTCGCTGGTCTGCAGATCGCTGTTCGACTGATCGATCGCTTCGCGCGACATCACATTCGATCCCAGCTGATTGCGGCGGCTGGCTTCACGGCGCTTCTCTTTCACCAGCGCATCGTAATAGGCCACATCCGCTTCGGCTTCTTCCAGTGCTTTCTGGAAACGCGGCTGGTCGATGGTAAACAGCCCATCGCCCTGCTTCACCAGCTGGTTATCGTGCACCTTCACTTCGGTAATCAGGCCGGTGACATCCGGGGCGATAGCCACCACATCGGCGGTAAATTTGGCGTCGCGGGTCCACGGCGACTCGGTGTAAAACACCCAGGCGCGGAAGATAACCACAACGGCGATGATAACCAGAACAATAGTGATCGCGTAGCGCGCGATTTTTCTTATTAGAGCTTTCACTTTGACCTCAGACGAACAGACGGGATACCAGGTAAAACAGACAGCAGAACAGTGCAGTATTAAACAATGCCGGGTGCCAGACTAAATCGTAGATGCCGGTCGGCATCAGCACGCGACGCACCAGCCAGAACAGCATCAATGCGACGATAAGTTCAAAGAATACGGGAGGGAACGACAGCCCAAACACGACAATAACCGGAAGCACACTCATTTTTTATCCTTTTACATATCGGTGCCGGACCGGCCATGATGCCAGAGCAATACCGCTCCCGATGCTTAACGGAAGCACTGCTTACGGATTGATGATGGTCAGACGACAGGTAAACTGTCAGACGAAAATCAGAACCGTTACTTAATGATAGATTACCATTAAGCAATCTCGACAATGGGATGAGCCACCAGACGGCGACCCGGCAGCTATATAGTAACGTTGATGACTATATGTTTTCTACAAATTGTGATCTAAATCACTTTTAAGCCAGAGTGAATAATGGAAAAACTAAAGGGGATGGCGGTGTTTGCCAAAGTGGTCGAGCTTGGCTCGTTTACCGCCGCCGCACGCCAGCTGCAAATGAGCGTTTCCGCCATCAGCCAGATCGTGGCCAAACTGGAAGATGAGTTGCAGGTGAAGCTGCTGAACCGCAGCACGCGCAGTATCGGCCTGACCGAAGCCGGGAAAATTTATTTTCAGGGCTGCCGCCGCATGCTGTCCGAAGCCCAGGAAGTCCATGAACAGCTGTATGCGTTTAACAATACCCCCATCGGTACTCTGCGCATCGGCAGCTCGTCCACCATGGCGCAAAATGTGCTCGCCACCATGACCGCCGATATGCTGCGCGAATACCCTGGCCTGACGGTTAACCTGGTCACCGGCATTCCGGCGCCGGATTTGATTGCCGACGGGCTGGATGTGGTGATCCGCGTCGGTGCGCTGCAGGACTCCAGCCTGTTCTCACGCCGCCTCGGTTCGATGCCAATGGTGGTATGCGCCGCAAAAAGCTATCTGGCACAGAACGGCACACCGGAAAAACCTAGCGATATCAGCAACTTCAACTGGCTGGAATACAGCGTGCGACCGGACAATGACTTCGAACTGATTTCGCCGGAAGGGATTTCGATTCGCGTCTCGCCGCAGGGACGTTTTGTTACCAATGACTCCCAGACACTGACGCGCTGGCTGAAAATGGGCGCCGGCATCGCCTATGTGCCACTGATGTGGGTGATTGATGAGATTAACGCGGGCAAGGTAGAGATTCTGTTTACCCGCTATCAGTCCGATCCGCGGCCGGTGTATGCGGTATACACTCAGAAAGACAAACTGCCGCTGAAAGTGCAGGTGTGTATTAACTACCTGACCGAATACTTTAAACAGGTGGCAGCGATTTATCAGGAACATCGCCAGGGGTAAGCAGAAATGAAGAGGGACAGCATGCGCTGTCCCCCGGCTAATCGACTACAGGTGACTCAAAAGTGTCAGGCTGTACCGCCCACCGTCAGCTTATCCAGCTTCAGCGTCGGCTGCCCCACGCCGACCGGTACGCTCTGCCCCTCTTTGCCGCACACGCCGACGCCTTTATCCAGCGCCAGATCGTTGCCGACCATTGAGATCTGCTGCATCGCTTCAATACCGGAACCGATCAGCGTCGCGCCTTTCACCGGTTTGGTCACTTTGCCTTTCTCAATCAGATAGGCTTCCGAAGTGGAGAAGACAAACTTACCGGAAGTGATATCAACCTGACCGCCGCCAAAGTTCGGCGCATAGAGACCATATTCGACACTCTCGATAATCTCCTGCGGCGTCGATTTGCCCGCCAGCATATAAGTATTGGTCATCCGCGGCATCGGCAGATGCGCATAAGATTCACGGCGACCATTGCCGGTTGGCTTCACGCCCATCAGACGCGCGTTCAGCTTATCCTGCATATAGCCTTTCAGAATCCCGTTCTCAATCAATACATTGTACTGACCCGGCACCCCTTCATCATCCACCGCCAGTGAACCACGCAGACCAGCAATGGTGCCGTCATCCACCACGGTACACAGTTCAGAGGCCACCAGCTGGCCCATCTGACCGCTGAACACCGAAGTGCCACGACGGTTAAAATCACCTTCCAGACCATGACCAACCGCTTCATGCAGCAACACGCCAGGCCAGCCTGCGCCCAGCACTACCGGCACCGAACCGGCTGGTGCCGCAATCGCAGACAGATTCACTAACGCCATACGCACCGCTTCACGCGCCCAGGCTTCCGCACGCACGTCGCCATTTTCGTCAGCGAGGAAAAATTCGTAGCCGCTGCGTCCGCCACCACCGCTGGAGCCGCGTTCACGCTTGCCATCCTCTTCCACCTGCACACTGATGGAGAGACGCACCAGCGGGCGCACATCCGCCGCCAGCGTGCCGTCGGTCGCCGCCACCAGCACCTGCTCATATACGCCGGTCAGACTGGCAGTCACTTCCTGCACACGTTTGTCTGCCGCACGCGCCGCCTGATCAACACGATGCAGCAGGGCGATTTTGTCTTCACGCGTCAGGCTGCTCAGCGGGTCCAGCGTGGGGTAGAGTGACGGATACGTCACGGCGCCGAGCACTTTGCTGCGACCGTCGCCCTGCTCACGCACAATACTGCGTGCCGCCTGCGCGCTCTGGGTCAGAGCATTGAGGGTAATCTGGTCGGCATAGGCGAAACCGGTTTTCTCACCGCTTACCGCCCGCACGCCGACACCCTGATCGATATGGTAAGAGCCGTCTTTGATAATACGGTCTTCCAGCACCCAGGATTCATGATAGCTGGCCTGGAAATAGAGATCGGCGTAATCCAGTCGACGTTCTGAAAGCTGCCCTAACAGGGTAAAGAGGTCCTGATGATTAATATTGTTAGCAGTTAGCAACTGCTCACTTACCAGATTCAGCGTCATCGTTTCTCGCTCATTATGGGACTCGTTACTATAAGCCTGCGGTAAATCCCCCGCGCCGTCAAATTCACTTTGCGCTGTTTTCCCGGGGCTTACGCAACACTTCGTTAATTTCCGGCTTATCAATCGGCCCGCTGATATGGTAGCGCAGCACAGAAATCTTGTTCCACAGCGGCCCCAGCACCTTGCTGGCGGCAAATACGGCAGCGCCCACTACCGGGTTGACGACAAACGCCGTCGCCACCCCCACCGTAGTGGAAATTTCAGGCGCGACGACCGCTTCCATATCAATACTGCGCTGTACCAGATCCACTTTGCCCTGCATGGCGATATCGGCTTCCAGCCCATCCACCAGCAAATTATCGGTCTGCATTAAGCCATT
This sequence comes from Erwinia sp. V71, assembly GCF_965644245.1. Classification (NCBI taxonomy): domain Bacteria; kingdom Pseudomonadati; phylum Pseudomonadota; class Gammaproteobacteria; order Enterobacterales; family Erwiniaceae; genus Erwinia; species Erwinia sp. V71. The sequence continues at coordinate 27,098 of NZ_CBFFRK010000002.1, read as the reverse complement.
TTCGATCCATGCCGTGCCGTTAATGGAGTCAAACCAGAAGCCCTGACTAAACGTATCACTGAAGTCGAGGCGCAGTTTGCGCAGCAGCGAATCAAAGCTTACCAGCCGCAGCAGCTGACCGGCACGGCCGGTGCTGATATCTGTGACCTGACCTTTGCCCAGATGGCTTTTCAGCACACCACTTAGCGTCTCTTCCGATGGCTGCCACGGCACGGAACGCCAGTGCAGATCGTAGTCGAGAGTGAATGGCGCATCACGCAGCGGGGTACTGATACCAAACCAGTTCGCAGCATCGTTAATCTTGTTACCGCTCAGTTGCCCTTTCAGCGAGGTACGCTGCTCTGCCGGACGGTTAATCCACTCACCGTTGACCGTCATGCGCGCGTTACCGCTGTCAATCAGGCCATTTTTCAGCGTCAGGGTATCGTTATCAGGCGTCAGATCCGCCTGTATGCGGCCAAACTTCTGACCACGCAGCCAGCACTCATCACAGATAATGGCTAATTGCGGCCAGCGACTGAAATCGATAGCGGATGTCTCTGGCGGGAAAGGTGAACCCGCAGTCCCGCCATTCGCGGCAGCAAACTGCGGATTGTAATACAGGTAGCTGAACCGGGCGCGCCACGGGGCATTTTTCGCCATGGCCAGCGTGCCACGCACTTCTCTGCCCTGCGCCTGAATTTCCGTATTGCCCGAGACATTCTCACTGATGGTCGCTTCCAGATCGCGCCATTGCTGGCCCGCCAGCGTCAGCGACGGTGTGCACAGAATAATATTACCCGGCAGATAACCACTGCCAGCCTGCGCTTCGCTGCTGCCCGCCAGCAGTGCCAGCCAGGCTTCGCCATCGAGCGACGGCAGGTTGAGCACCATGCCAGAGGCATCCGGCAGCGGAGGCGTGCTCTGACTGTCATTCAGCCAGACACCACGCTCAACCTGCAGGCGATCGCCCAGCAGCCAGCGACTGTTAAAACGGTGCGTCTTATCCATCACGCCGCTGATATCAACGCTTTTCTGATTGCCACTGGCGCTAACCTTAAACGGTAATGCGCTGCCTGCGGCTTTATACAGTGGAGCAGGTAAGTGACTGCTTACATTTTGCAGATCGCCATCAATATCGACCTGATACGTTGCGCCGCCATTATGCGGCAGGTTCACGGCCACCTTACCATTCCACGCCGCGCTACCTTCCAGCTTATCGGCCAGCGCTTTCGGCACTCCGGTGATCGCAGCAGGACGCCAGTCGCCTTTCAGATTAACGCCGACCTGATACTCTTTTTCCCCTTCCACGGTGGAGAAGCTGACGCCCAGCGGCTGCCCAAACCAGTTCGCGCTTAACTCATCGCTTTGCAGCGTGCCGTTGTCATAACGGAAACGCCCGGTGAGCTGTTTCAGCGTGGTGCCCAGCGGTTTAATCAGCAGACTGTTATTATTCAGCCCCACTTCACCACTGGCGCGCACCAGTTTCCCGTCCAGCGGGATATCCAGATGTAAGCGACCACTTACATCGCCGCCAATCTGCAACTCATCAAGTGCGGCACCGAGGGAAGATTTAATCGGCGTCTGATTGAAATAGCTGCGCACATCCGGCCCCGCGCCACGAATATCGCCATCAATAATCAATTTTTCCTGCAGATAGTCCGGGATCACCGCGGTGATATTTTTCCCCTGCACCTTACCCAGCAGGGTTTCCGGCGCATTCATCCACAGGCCGTTATTGACGAAATCCAGATCAATCGCCAGGTCTTCCAGCGCAGGCCAGCCAGGCTGGAATTCATACAGTGCATGGCGCAGCGGCACCCACACTTCAAAAATGCCTTCATTGTGACGGAAGGGGAACTGCAGCGGGTCACCGGCAAAGATCAGCGAGGCATTCTGGACCTGACCGCCTTTCAGCGCACCTGTCAGATAATGCGCGGTTTCACGCCCCATCAGTGGCTCAGGGAAATAGCGCCAGGCTTCAGCCGCATCAGTAAGGTTAATACCGGCCAGCAAATCCAGACGCGGCGCTTCATGCGCCAGCTGGCTGTAACGGAAATCGCCATTCAGCCACAGTGAACGCGCCTGCACATCAAGATCGCGCCCGCTTAATGTCAGCCCATCATCACCGTACTGCCAGTTAATTGCGCCGCTGGCATGGTGAATTTCCAGCGGGGCGCGGAACATGCTGCTGTATGGCAACGTGGCATTGTTAAGCTGCAGGTCGAGGCGTCCCTGCGCCACGCTGCCTGACAGTTTGCCGTCAAAATGTTCCATTCCCGGCAGCAGTTGCCACGGCTGCCAGCTCAGATTGCGCCATTGTGCCTGAAAGCGCGTATTCTCCGGCTGCTTCACCGGTATATCCAGCGCCAGCGCCTCCAGCTGACCACATGGCTGCAATGCGCGCCAGTTTTCCAGCAACTGCGGCGCAAGCCGGGAAAATAGGGGAATAAAGGGTTCCAGATTCTGCAGATCAAGCTGTGTGGCACGCACACGCCACTCCGCGGTGCGGTCTGGTCCAGGCTGCGCGTTATCCTCCGGCTGCCATAGCAGAGAGAATTGTCCCTGCGGCCAGGCTACGCCATCGGTGGTCATTCGGGTTTCCGGCACGGTGACCGACCAGCCGCTGTTAACCCGCGCCACATGAGCAGTCAGATTATCGACTTCCAGCCGGTGCTCACGCTGGTCACCCTGCCAGTCAGCACCGCCCTTCTTCAGCCAGACATCGCCCGCGTAGACTTCGCCCTGTTCGAGGCTCAGCCAGGCCGCGAGGCTGAAACGCGCGCTGTCGAGACTGACATTATCGCGCATCCACTGACCCAGCCACGGTTTAACATCGACATCATCAGCCTGCATCCAGATGCGGCCATTATTCAGCAAACCGTTGTTATCACTCAGATCCAGCCGCACCTGTACCACGCCGTGCTGGCCGGTAAAACTGGAAAGGCTGACCTCACCTTCCGCGCGATGGCGCGTGGCCTGATTCAGCCAGGTGAGTTTCGGGATCGCCAGTTCAGCGCGCTGGCCGGAAGGGGTAAGAAAACTGATGCTGCTGTCGCGCAGATCGAAGTGATCGAACTGGCGCAGGAACAGATCGCTCAGTTGATCGGCTTTCAGACTGCTGCGGTTATCGTCACTCTCAATCAGTGAAGAGTTGGAAGTGAGATGCATCTGCCAGAAGGTGAGATCGCGGAACTGCCAGCGGGCATGCAGCAGTGACTGCCAGACATCCAGCGCCAGCGTGACGCGATCAATGGTCAGTCTGCCGCCATCTTTCAGCTCAACGGCGAGATCGCTGAGCTCCAGCGTCGGACCAAAGTTTTGCCAGCTGCCCTGCATTTCGCTGGCGGTAATGGGCAGTTCGCTGACCGCTGACACTTTCGCCAGGATGTCGTCGCGATAGCTGTTGAGGTGCGGCAAGACCAGACGCAAGCCACTGATCAGCAGCGCAACGATCACAATCACGGTTGCGACGGCTAATAACAGGACCCTGGGCAGTTGCCTCACACACCTCTCCTTTGCAAATCATCACTCCAGTTGCGCCTCCTCCGCAGGCGGAAGAGGCCGGTAAGGGAGAGCGGTATCGCCGGTTCCCCCTCCCTCATCCTCCCCCGCAAACGGGGAAAGGGGAGTTACCTCCTCTTCCGCCCTCTTTGAGGAGGAAAGAGATTACATCATCACCACATCAAACTGCTCCTGGGTATAGAGCGGTTCGATTTGTACTTTCACCTGCTTGCCGACGAAAATTTCCACCTCAGCCAGTGCATGCGATTCTTCGCTTTTCAGCGCTTCGCCAACAGCCGGTGAGACATACACCAGGAAGCGATCAGAATCATAAGCATGATGCACACGCACAATCTCACGCATAATTTCGTAGCAGACGGTTTCGACGGTTTTCACCGTACCACGCCCTTTACAGGCCGGGCAGTCCTGACACAACACATGCTCAATACTTTCACGGGTGCGCTTACGCGTCATCTCCACCAGCCCCAGCTGGGAGAAACCGTTAATACCGGTTTTCACCCGGTCTTTACTCAGCGCCGAATCCAGCGAGTGCAGCACGCGGCGACGGTGCTCTTCATTATTCATATCGATAAAGTCGATAATAATAATGCCACCGAGATTGCGCAGTCGCAGCTGACGGGCAATCGCCTGCGTCGCTTCAATATTGGTGTTAAAGATGGTTTCATCGAGATTGCGATGGCCGACAAACGCGCCGGTATTGATATCGATGGTGGTCATCGCCTCGGTCTGGTCGATAATCAGGTAGCCACCCGATTTCAGTTCAACCTTACGATCCAGCGAACGCTGAATTTCATTTTCCACATCATACAGATCGAAGATCGGCTGTTTACCGGTATACAGCTCCAGCTTCTCCGTCATCTCCGGAATATATTCGCTGGTGAACTCCACCAGATTTTCATAGGTCAGACGGGAGTCGATACGGATACGATCCAGCGCCGCGCCGGCAAAGTCACGGATCACACGCTGCGACAGCGCCACTTCGCCATACAGGCGACAGCGGGTCTGATTGCGCTTCTTGCGCTCAATCACCTTGGTCCACAGGCGCTTAAGAAACGCCGCATCCGATGCCAGCTCATCTTCGCCCACCCCTTCGGCGGCGGTGCGGATAATATAACCGCCCAGCTCGTCGCAGTAAGTGTTGACCACTGCTTTCAGGCGCTCGCGTTCCTGTTCACTTTCAATACGTTGCGACACACCAACGTGAGAGTCGCCCGGCATAAACACCAGATAACGCGATGGCAGAGTGATGTCAGTAGTCAGACGCGCGCCTTTGGTGCCCAGCGGATCTTTCACCACCTGCACCATCAGATCCTGCCCCTGACGCACCAGCTCCGAGATATCGCGCACGCTGAAGTTCTTCTGCTCGTCGCCCGCCACACATTCGGTGTGCGGCATAATGTCCGAGGCGTGCAAAAACGCGGCTTTATCCAGCCCGATATCGACGAACGCCGCCTGCATGCCCGGCAAGACGCGGCTGACGCGGCCTTTATAGATATTGCCAACAATCCCGCGCCGCGCTTCGCGCTCGATATGAATTTCCTGCAAAATCCCGCCGTCAATATACGCCACACGCGTTTCTGACGGGGTAACGTTAACCAGCAATTCAGCTGTCATAGTGTCCTCTCAGTTCACGCAGCGACGCAAAATGGCTCAACAGCTCAGTGGTTTCCACCAGCGGTAAGCCAACAACTGCGTGATAACTGCCATTAATTTTTCTGACAAAGTTGCCGCCCAGCCCCTGAATGCCGTACGCACCCGCTTTATCCATCGGCTCGCCGCTGGCGACATAGCCCGCGATATCTTCGGCGGACAACACGCGGAACGTCACCTCGGTGGTCACAAGGCAATCCAGTTGCTGGTGACGATCCGCCAGCGCCACCGCTGTCAGCACCTGATGGGTAGCGCCTGACAGTTTTGCCAGCATCTCGCGCGCATGCTGCTCATCACGCGGCTTTTCCAGCACTTCACCGTTCAGCACCACAATGGTATCTGCCCCCAGCACCGGCAAATCTTCTGCCGCCACCGCGACGCCAGCCTGCGCTTTCTCGCGCGCCAGCCGCAGCACATAGTGTTCGGCCGCTTCATTCGCACGGCGCTGCTCTTCGACTTCCGCCGATAAACGTTCAAAGTGCAGACCCAGCTGCGTCAGCAGTTCACGCCGACGTGGTGAGCCGGAAGCAAGATACAGGGATAGCATAGTTTTCCTTACTGAACAGCGAATTGACGACGAATCTTTCTCATCAATAAGAATAGCCAGGGCCATAACAGACCGTCGACGAGTGCATTCCAGAAAATTTCCGGCCGGAAAGAGACATCAATAACCAGAAATTCTGCCCAGAAAACAATCACATCCATCGCCAGTGACAAGACCATAACCATTAATGCCTGTTGCCACAATGCTAAGTTACGGAAAAGCTGGAATTTAAATGCAACCAGATAAGCAATGATACTGAGCGCCAGTGCACGCACGCCGAGAGTGGAGCCAGAGACAAGGTCCATAATGCCCCCCATCACGAAGCCGGTGCCGACATTCACCCGGTGCGGCAGCGCCAGTATCCAGTAAATCAGAATCAACATCAGCCAGGATGGCCGGTACATAAACAGCTGTTCCGGCCATGGCATAATTTGCAGCACGAGGGCGAGCAGGAAAGAGAGCCAGATGACCCAGCGACCATGGCTGCGATAGCTACTCAAGGCTGGCCTCCACGGGTGGCTGAGGGTTGTTGCCCGCTGGCGGGAGCTGGCGGTGCAGACCCCGCACGCGGATTCGTGGTCACAGGCTGCGCGTTGTTAGTCCGCTGATTACTGCCTGCCGACTGCGTATTGCCTGAACGGGCGCTATTCGCCGCAGGCGTCGTACTGCCGCTGCGTGAATTTGTGCCCGCGGGCTGCGTGCCCGCCCGCACATTATTGCCCGCTGGTGGTCCGGCTGGCGCTGGTGGCGCTGGCGGTCCCATTTCATCGGCAGCAGGCAGCACCTGCGGCATCATCTGCATCAAACGCTCGTTCGCTACACGATGCACCTCTTCCGGCGCCATCGGCAAGTCGCCATGGGGATCAGCGCCCCACAGCAGCAACAGATAACGCAGACGTTGCAGGCCCGCAGTTGGTCGCGCCTGGATCACGGTATACGCGCGTTGTGTATCCACTTTCACCGACGATACCACGCCTACCGGATAGCCTTCCGGGAAGCGCCCGCCGAGACCGGAGGTCACCAGCACATCCCCGACGCGAATATCGATATTGCCCGGCAGATGTTCCAGCTGCAGATCTTCGGTACAGCCGTTACCCGCCGCAATGACGCGAATATCGTTACGCAGTACCTGAATCGGCAGCGCATGGGACGCATCGCAAATCAGCAGTACCCGGCTGGTGACTTTACCCACTGCCACAACCTGGCCGACCACACCTTTATCACTGATCACCGGCTGGCCTTCGTAAACACCGTTCACGCTGCCTTTATCGATAACCATCTGATCGCTGTAGGGATCGGTCCCTGCAGACAGCACCTGGGTGACCATCTTGTGTTCATCCTGGCGCAGCGGCGAGCCGAGCAGTTCACGCAGACGTGCGTTTTCCTGCTTATACTGGCCAAGCATCAGCAATTCGCTGTTTTTCAGAAAGAGTTCACGCTGCAGCGCTTTGTTTTCCAGCTCCAGCTGCTGACGGGAAGCCAGAGTTTTGGAAACGTTGTCCAGAATTTGACGTGGCCCGTTGGCCAGAAAATAGAATGGGCTGACTGCGGTGTCCATGTAAGTACGAATGCGGCTGAATGACCCCATGCGACTGTCGGCAATAATCACTGCAATTGCCACGATGACCGCCAAAAAAAGGCGTAACTGCAGGGATGGGCCCCTGCTGAAAATCGGCTTCATAAACGCATCGTATTCCTCGACATCAAGAACAGGGAGCGCGGGCCACGCCTGCACTCCCCTGGCAGATTATTCTTCGCTGAACAAATCGCCGCCGTGCATGTCGATCATTTCCAGTGCTTTACCGCCGCCGCGAGCGACGCAGGTCAGCGGATCTTCAGCAACCACCACCGGGATGCCAGTCTCTTCCATCAGCAGGCGATCGAGGTTACGCAGCAGTGCGCCACCACCGGTCAGTACCATACCGCGCTCAGAAATATCGGACGCCAGCTCTGGCGGGCACTGCTCCAGCGCCACCATTACCGCGCTAACGATACCGGTTAACGGTTCCTGCAGTGCTTCAAGGATTTCGTTGGAGTTCAGTGTAAAGCCACGCGGCACACCCTCAGCCAGGTTACGACCACGCACTTCGATTTCGCGCACTTCATCACCCGGGTACGCCGAACCGATTTCATGCTTAATACGTTCCGCCGTCGCTTCACCAATCAGGGAGCCATAGTTACGACGTACGTAATTAATGATAGCTTCGTCGAAACGGTCACCACCGATACGCACGGAGGAGGAGTACACCACGCCGTTCAGGGAGATCACCGCGACTTCAGTGGTACCACCACCGATATCCACCACCATTGAACCGGTCGCTTCAGAAACCGGCAGACCTGCACCAATCGCTGCCGCCATCGGCTCTTCAATCAGGAACACTTCACGCGCGCCTGCACCCTGGGCAGATTCGCGGATGGCGCGACGTTCCACCTGCGTGGCGCCGACTGGTACGCACACCAGCACACGCGGGCTGGGACGCATAAAGCTGTTGCTGTGCACCTGCTTGATAAAGTGCTGCAGCATTTTCTCGGTGACAAAGAAGTCGGCGATAACGCCATCTTTCATCGGGCGGATCGCGGCGATATTGCCTGGCGTACGGCCCAGCATCTGTTTTGCATCATGACCGACGGCAGCGACGCTTTTTGGCGAGCCAGCACGATCCTGACGAATGGCCACGACAGAAGGTTCATTCAGAACGATGCCCTGTCCTTTCACATAAATGAGGGTATTGGCGGTACCCAGGTCGATGGACAAGTCGTTGGAAAACATGCCGCGAAATTTTTTAAACATACTAAAGAGTAATCCTGCAAGCTGGGGGCGAAAAATAAAATCCGTTTACTTTACCAACCACGCGCTGGCGCCACAAGGCGCAAAAACGTTCTGAGTCGCTGAAAAGTCGCACAATCTCGCGCTAATGACACAACCCCGAAAGCGATACCACAGCACAACGCCGGAAATCAGGGATGATGCTTTCTTCAGCATGGCTGGCAAGCGGACATAAGATACATAAAATTTAACATTTTTCAGGTTCATCGGTTCACCGACGCAACCGCCTCGAACCACAACCGCGCCGCTATTCTACGTGAAATTGCCAGTAACGGCAGACTAAACTCACTCTCTTTGTGAATATTTTTTCAGATTGCTGTTGACTGGCTGTGAAGCAGCGAAAAAGTCACCCTGCCCGCCCGCCACACCCAGCCCGGTAAGGGCCTGCCACTCGGTGCGCGTTCTGACGCCCGCGGCAAATACCCGCGTCGGCGTTGCCTTGCAGACCTCAATCAGACTTTGCACAAACAGCTGATTTTCCGTACGACGCTCAATATCACGCACCAGCGCCGGATGCAGCTTCACGATTTCCACTCTGAACTGTTTCAGGTACGCCGAGCTGACCACCGTCAGACCCGCCTGATTCACCGCGATACGGCAGCTGAATCCCTGCAACATACGGAACACCGGCTGTAACCGGTTGATATGTTGACAAACATCCGCCTCGGCAAGTTCAAATAAAATCCGCCGCCGTTGCGATTTTGTGCACTGTAACAACGCATCGCGCAGCCAGCGCAGGAAGGGGCGTTGTAATAACGAATCCACCGTTACTGGCAGCGCCAGCGTTTCGTCCGGCCAGACATCCAGCAACGTCATAATGCGCGCCACCAGCTGGCGGTCATAGCTTTCCGACATCCCCATCTGCTGCACCAGCGGCATATACTCCGCCGCCAGCAGCTCTTTTTCGCCATCAAAAATACGCGGCAGCATTTCACGGTGATGCACCTCACCTTCGCGGGTCACCGCCGGTTTCTGGTACAGCCGCGGCCCGCCCAGCGTCAGGGTATGCTCCAGCAGAGTACGCCATTTGACGCTGCCGCGTCCGGTTTCACTGGCATTGCCCTCACCCACCGACCAGTTATTCCCGCCCAGCAGCGCCGCATGGCGTGTCGCCAGTTCGACGTTTTCCATCACCTGCTGCGTGGTCTGTCCGCTGCGCCAGGCGCTGATGCCAATGTGGATCATATCTTCCCGATCCAGCATGCGTGTCGGCGGCAGGGTATCCACGGCGGTAATCAGCTGGCTGGCAATGCTGTCAGCATCTTTCAGCGTGCGGTGCGGCAGCAGTACCGCGAAATCGCTGCGGAAATAGCGTGCCAGCAACGCGCCAGGATAACGCATCACAAACGTGGACAGCATATTGACCAGATCAAACAGATAATCTTCCACTGCCTGCTGGCCGCTGTTTTCGCGCAACAAATCAAAATCCGGCACACGGATCATCATCACCACGCCGTGCGCACCGACATCTTCAGGATCTTCCAGCAGCGTGGCCAGCTGGTTGTCGAAAAATAGCCGGTTATTCAGCCCGGTTTTCGCGTCCTGCGCGGCAAAGGCGCGAATTAAGGTATCCACGCGAATGCGCTGTTCGCCCGCTTCCTGTAAATCATTCAGCAGCATATCAATGGCGCTGCTGGCACTGGCCGGCCATTCATGCACTGCCCCGCGCTCGACGCTGGCGCGCTCGCCCGTCATCACCCGCTGTGCCCGGTTTTCGAGACTCTCCAGTCCTTTTAAATGGCGATACAGCCAGCGATGCGACAGCAACACAATCAGCATCATAATCACGCCGACCACCACCACCGCAATCATGGTGGAAGCGCCAATAAAGGAGCGGAACCAGGTGCTGGCCGGGTCCAGCCAGGCAATACGTACCGACAGCGAAGGATGTTTAATCAGAGGGATATCCGCCTGGCGAAAACGATTCGGCTCATCTTCAATCAGTGGATTCTGGTGGCGCTGCAGTGTCAGCCGGGTGTTCAGCTGGTCGTGGATTTCAATGCGTTCGATATTGAGTGGCGGCATCATCCGCCGCAGCCACGGCTCCAGATCGGCGACGGGCTCCTTCATCAGCGCCATATCAATTTCGGTCACCATCACCTGCACACGGTGTTCGACACGCTGATTACTCAGGTAGAAGAAACTCAACGCACAGCCCACCAGCATCAATAGCATAGCCAGCGCACTGAGGAGTGCTATAAAAGCAGAGAGTTTGGTTGTTAATCGCATCCTTGTGCCTTGTACTGGGGTATCAGAATCGGCTTAGCGCCAAAAATAACATATCGGATGCGCTTTTGTTTGCGCAGGGACAGTAAGTGCTAAGTTTTGGCGAGTATAGTCGCAGGAGCCAGATTTTCAGCTGGTGAATAAACGCTTTCAGGAGATTCTTATGCAGGCATTACTATTAGAACAATCCGAGGGAAAAACACGCGCCGCGATCAAGACGCTGACCATTGATGATTTGCCCGCAGGCAATGTCACTGTCGATGTTGACTGGTCCGGCATTAACTATAAAGATGCGCTGGCGATCACCGGTAAAGGCAAAATCATTCGTAACTTCCCGATGGTGCCCGGCATTGATTTCGCCGGACGCGTACACCATAGCGAAGATCCGCGCTTTCATGCCGGGCAACGCGTTCTGCTGACGGGCTGGGGCGTCGGGGAAAATCACTGGGGCGGACTGGCTGAGCAGGCGCGGGTCAATGGTGACTGGCTGGTGCCGCTGCCGGAAGGCCTGGAAGAACGTCAGGCGATGATCATCGGCACGGCAGGTTTTACCGCCATGCTGTGTGTGATGGCGCTGGAAGAAGGCGGAGTCACGCCGGAAAGCGGTGAAGTGCTGGTGACCGGTGCCAGCGGCGGCGTGGGCAGTACCGCTGTCGCATTACTTCATGCGCTCGGCTATCGTGTGGCGGCCGTCAGCGGCCGTGAAAGCAACCATGATTACCTGCGTCAGCTGGGTGCCAGCACAATTCTGTCACGCAGTGAATTCAGTGCAGAGTCACGCCCGCTGGAGAAACAACGCTGGGCGGGGGCGATTGATACCGTCGGTGACCAGGTGCTGGCCAGTGTGCTGGCGCAGATGAACTACAACAGTACCGTGGCCGCCTGTGGCCTGGCGGGTGGCTTTGCCCTGCCGACCACCGTGATGCCGTTTATCCTGCGCAATGTGCGTCTGCAGGGGGTCGACTCGGTGATGACGCCTGTGGCACGCCGCACTGAAGTGTGGAAACGCCTGACCAAAATTCTGCCTGCCTCCTTCTATCAGCAGGCGACCACCGAAGTGCCGCTGGCGCAGGCTGCCGATGCAGCGCAGCGCCTGCTGAATAATGATGTGACCGGACGGACACTGGTTAAAGTGCGTTAACGCCAGTCTGCCCCTTCCCCCGCAAGCGTGGGAAGGCAGGGATGGGGGAACAAACGACACTGTGCTACTGGCTCACCCTCCCTGGCCCTCCCCCATTTTATGGGGGAGGGGATCTTGATCGGCGACGCCATCACCCTCAGTATCTCGCTCCACCAGAAACCCTGCCCGGAAATACTCTTTTGCAGCTTAATCCTCGCTAACTTTCACCGCCTGTATCATGCTGAATACAGTCCCATCTTTGTCTGAGCGAGCATACTGATGAAGCCTGTCACCAAACTGACCGAAGCCGATGTCACCCCGGAAGCCGTCTTTAACCAGCGCCGTCGTGAAATACTGAAAACCCTTGGCCTGAGTGCCGCCACACTAGCTCTGCCGGGCATGGCGCATGCTGACCTGCTTTCCTGGTTTAAAGGCAACAACCGCCCACCCGCTCCGGCGGGCAAAGTGCTCGACTTCAGTAAACCGGCACAATGGCAGGCCGACCTGCCACTGACACCGGAAGACAAAGTCAGCGGTTATAACAACTTCTATGAATTTGGCCTCGATAAAGCCGATCCTGCCGCCAACGCCGGTTCGCTGAAAACGGATAACTGGAAAATCCGTATCGAAGGTGAAGTGGCAAAACCCCTGACGCTGGATATGGACGACATCTTTAAGCGTTTCCCGCTCGAACAGCGCATTTATCGCATGCGCTGCGTCGAAGCCTGGTCAATGGTGATCCCGTGGGTCGGTTTTGAACTGGGTAAACTGCTGCAGGCAGCCGAACCCACCAGCAACGCCCGCTATGTCGCCTTCCAGACCATTTATGCCCCGGACCAGATGCCCGGACAACAGGACCGCTTTATTGGCGGCGGGCTGGAATACCCGTATGTCGAGGGTCTGCGCCTCGATGAAGCGATGCACCCGCTCACCCTGCTGACCACCGGCGTCTACGGTAAAGCGTTGCCGCCGCAAAACGGCGCGCCAATCCGCCTGACGGTGCCGTGGAAATATGGCTTTAAAGGCATTAAATCGATCGTCAGCATCAAACTGACGCGTGAACAGCCGCCCACTACCTGGAATCAATCTGCGCCGAACGAGTACGGATTTTACGCCAACGTGAATCCTCACGTTGATCACCCGCGCTGGTCGCAGGCCACCGAGCGTTTTATTGGTTCCGGCGGCATTCTGGACGTCAAACGTCAGCCCACCCTGCTGTTTAATGGCTATGCTGAACAGGTAGCATCGCTGTATCACGGACTGGATTTGCGGGAGAATTACTGAGTGCGCCTGACGCTAAAACAGATCACTGGGCTGAAAGTACTGCTGCATCTTGCTGCCTTTTTGCCACTATTATGGCTGTTTCTCGCCATCGACCAGGGCTGGCTCAGCGCCGACCCGGTGAAAGATATCCAGCATTTTACCGGCAGAATGGCGTTAAAACTGCTGCTGGCGACACTGCTGGTGACACCGCTGACCCGCCTGCTGAAACAGCCTCTGCTGATCCGTACGCGGCGGTTACTGGGGCTGTGGTGCTTTGCCTGGGCGACGCTGCATCTGTGCAGCTACGCCACGCTGGAGCTGGCACTGAACAACCTGAACCTGCTGGGCGCAGAGCTGGTCAGCCGCCCTTATCTGACGCTCGGTATGATTAGCTGGCTGTTATTGCTGGCACTGGCGGTCACCTCACTGCAACGCGCGCAGCGCAAATTAGGCAGCCGCTGGCAAACGCTGCACAACTTTATCTATCTTGTCGCGATCCTCGCACCGATTCACTATCTCTGGTCAGTCAAGATCCTGTCGCCACAACCCGTCATTTACGCCGCAATTGCGCTGATCCTGCTGGCATGGCGTTACCGGAAAATACGTAAATGGTTCGCGAAGTCGCCGTGAAGAGTGCGTGTTACTCCGCAGATCTGTCATCAACTGGCTGGCTTTTCCTGCGTATGGTTGAAAATCTTCGCTGATAAGACCAGTATTTAGCTGCTAATTGTCACGAAATCGTTATAATGCCGAACTTTGGTGACAATGCGACGCCAAATTTCACCGTGAAAAAGTGACAAATGGGTTTTCACAAGGTATTTTACGCGTTGCCTAAATTATCGCAGGAGATAGCAGCAAGATGGCAGACAAATTTCATATCCTGCTTCTGAACGGTCCGAACCTGAATCTGCTGGGCACACGCGAGCCAGAGAAGTACGGAAAGACCACATTAGCGGACGTTGTCAGCGATCTGACCTGTCAGGCTGAAGCGCTGAATGCTAAACTCAGCCATCTCCAGTCCAATGCGGAACATGTGTTAATTGATCGCATTCACCAGGCAAAAGACAATGTCGATTATATCGTCATCAACCCGGCGGCATTCACTCATACCAGCGTGGCGTTACGTGACGCATTGCTGGCGGTGAGCATTCCGTTTATCGAAGTGCATCTCACCAATGTGCATGCCCGCGAGCCTTTTCGCCACCACTCATATCTGTCTGATATTTCTGCAGGTGTAATTTGTGGACTCGGTGTCGACGGTTACTCCTGGGCTTTACAAACGGCAGTAAAACGCCTGTCAAATTCTAATTAAACAGAGTACGGAACCACACTCATGGATATTCGTAAGATTAAAAAACTGATCGAACTGGTTGAAGAATCAGGCATCGCTGAACTGGAAATCTCTGAAGGCGAAGAGTCTGTTCGTATCAGCCGTGCACCTGCCAATACTGGCTACCCGATGATGCCGCAGGTGTATGCTGCGCCAGCACCACAGCCAGCTCTGGCGGCAGCCGTCGCGCCTGCAGCAGCAGCGCCAGCAGCTGCGGCACCTGCCGCTGCTGAGATCAGTGGCCACATCGTACGCTCCCCAATGGTCGGTACCTTCTACCGTACACCAAGCCCGGATGCGAAAGCCTTCGTGGAAGTGGGCCAGAAAGTGAATGCAGGCGATACCCTGTGCATCGTTGAAGCGATGAAAATGATGAACCAGATCGAAGCCGACAAATCCGGCACTGTGAAAGCGATCCTGGTTGAAAGCGGCCAGCCTGTTGAATTTGACGAGCCGCTGGTAGTCATCGAATAACGAGGCGAACCATGCTGGATAAAATTGTAATTGCTAACCGTGGTGAGATCGCGCTGCGCATTCTGCGTGCCTGTAAAGAACTGGGCATCAAGACTGTTGCGGTACACTCCACTGCGGACCGCGACCTGAAACACGTACTGCTGGCTGACGAAACCGTGTGTATCGGTCCGGCACAGTCCGTAAAAAGCTACCTGAACATTCCTGCGCTGATCTCCGCCGCCGAAATTACTGGCGCGGTAGCGATTCACCCGGGATATGGCTTCCTGTCCGAAAATGCCGACTTTGCTGAGCAGGTTGAGCGTTCCGGCTTTATCTTTATCGGCCCGAAAGCTGACACTATCCGCCTGATGGGTGACAAAGTGTCCGCGATTACCGCGATGAAGAAAACCGGCGTACCTTGCGTGCCTGGTTCTGATGGCCCACTGACTGACGATATGGATAAGAACCGTGCTCACGGTAAACGTATCGGCTATCCGGTGATCATCAAAGCCTCCGGCGGCGGCGGCGGTCGTGGTATGCGCGTTGTGCGTAACGAGAAAGATCTGGAACAATCCATCAATATGACCCGTGCGGAAGCGAAAGCCGCTTTCAACAACGATATGGTCTATATGGAGAAGTATCTGGAAAACCCTCGCCACGTCGAGATCCAGGTTCTGGCTGACGGCCAGGGCAACGCTATCTATCTGGCGGAACGTGACTGCTCCATGCAGCGTCGTCACCAGAAAGTAGTGGAAGAAGCGCCAGCACCGGGCATCACCAGCGAAATGCGCCGCTACATCGGCGAGCGCTGTGCGAAAGCCTGTATCGATATTGGCTACCGTGGCGCAGGTACTTTCGAGTTCCTGTACGAAAACGGCGAGTTCTATTTCATCGAAATGAACACCCGTATTCAGGTAGAACACCCGGTGACCGAAATGATCACTGGCGTGGATCTGATCAAAGAGCAGCTGCGTATTGCTGCGGGTCAACCGCTGTCGATCAAACAGGAAGAAGTGAATATCAAAGGCCACGCGGTGGAATGCCGTATTAACGCCGAAGATCCGAACACCTTCCTGCCAAGCCCGGGTAAAATCACCCGCTTCCACGCGCCAGGCGGTTTTGGCGTGCGCTGGGAGTCTCATATCTACGCCGGTTACACTGTACCGCCGTACTATGACTCCATGATTGGCAAGCTGATCACTTACGGTGAAACCCGTGATGTGGCGATTGCGCGTATGAAGAACGCGCTGGCCGAGCTGATTATTGACGGCATTAAGACCAACGTCGAACTGCAGATGAAAATCATGTCCGACGAAAACTTCCATCATGGTGGCACTAACATCCACTATCTGGAGAAAAAACTCGGCCTGCAGGATTAATCATCCGGCAGTTGCCTGAGTGATAAAGGCCGGTCTGATCGACCGGCCTTTTTCTATTTACCCGCAGGGTAAATGTTGCTGGTTATCAGCTGAGGATAACTTATGGATGCACGTTTTGTGCAGGCACACAAAGAAGCATGCTGGTCAATCGTGCTGGCGGTTTGCTACCTCGCGACCTGGGTCGCCACCAGTTGGCTGGCGGGCAGCGAAACGGGCGTCAGCGGGCTACCGCGCTGGTTTGAAATCTCCTGCCTGTATGTCCCCGCGCTGTTTATTTTTCTCTGCTGGGTGATGATCCGCGGCGTGTTCCGCGATATCTCACTGGAGGATGACAGTGGAAATTGAAGTCATTCTGCCGTTAATCGGCTATCTGCTGCTGGTGGCCGGTTTATCCGTCTATGCCATGCGCAAACGCCGTGAAGGCTCATTTCTGAACGAATATTTTCTTGGTGGACGTTCGATGGGCGGCATCGTGCTGGCCATGACGCTCACCACCACCTATATCAGCGCCAGTTCCTTTATCGGTGGCCCGGGTGCCGCCTATAAATATGGTCTTGGCTGGGTGATGCTGTCGATGGTGCAGGTGCCGGCCGTCTGGCTGGCGCTCGGCGTGCTGGGCAAAAAATTCGCCATTCTGGCGCGCCGCTACAATGCCGTGACGCTGAACGATATGCTGTACGCCCGTTACGGCAGCCCGCTGCTGGTCTGGCTGGCCAGTCTGAGCCTGCTGGTTGCCTTTATCGGCGCGATGACGGTGCAGTTTATCGGCGGCGCGCGTCTGCTGGAAACCGCCGCCGGTATTCCTTATGACGCCGGGTTGCTGATTTTCGGCCTGACCATTGCGTTGTACACCGCATTCGGCGGCTTCCGTGCCAGTGTGCTGAACGATACCATGCAGGGGATGGTGATGCTGGCAGGTACTTTCCTGCTGCTGTTTGCCGTGATCCACGCAGCGGGTGGTATGCATGCGGCGGTGGAAAAGCTGCAGCAGATCGACCCGCGCCTGCTGGAACCACACGGCGTGGATAATATTATTCATCCGGCGTTCCTCAGCTCGTTTGCCGTGCTGGTGTGCTTTGGCGTGATTGGTCTGCCGCATACGGCGGTGCGCTGCATCTCGTACAAAGACAGCAAAGCGGTACATCGCGGCATGATTATCGGCACCATCGTGGTGACTATCCTGATGCTGGGTATGCACCTGGCGGGTGCGCTGGGCCGTGCCATCGTGCCGGACCTGAAAATCCCCGACCAGGTGGTGCCGACGCTGATGATCACCGTCCTGCCGCCGTTTGCCGCCGGGATCTTCCTTGCCGCGCCGATGGCATCGATCATGTCGACCATTAACGCCAAACTGCTACAATCTTCCGCAACGATCGTCAAAGATCTGTTTCTGCGTGTCCGTCCGCAGCAGATCAGCAATGAGCCGCTGCTGAAACGCATGTCCGGTATCATCACACTGTTGCTGGCGGTGTTGCTGCTGCTGGCGGCGCGTCATCCGCCGGATATGATTATCTGGCTCAACCTGCTGGCGTTCGGCGGGCTGGAAGCGGTCTTCCTCTGGCCACTGGTGCTGGGGCTGTACTGGGAGAAAGCCAATGCCGCAGGTGCGCTGAGCGGTATGATTGTCGGCGCTGTCGTCTATGTTGCACTGGCAAGTTTCAATATTCAGTGGCAGGGCTTCCATCCGATTGTCCCTGCCCTATTGCTGAGCCTGATCGCCTTTGTGATCGGTAATCTGTTTGGTCGCCCGGCGTCGCAGCCGGACGATGCCACAACCCCTGTTTGAGTAAGAGAATCGCTATGCCATGGATACAAATCAAGATTAACACCACGGGTGACAATGCCGAGGCACTGAGCGATGCATTGATGGATCAGGGTGCGGTCTCCGTGACCTTCCAGGATACCCATGACAACCCGGTATTCGAACCACTGCCTGGCGAAACGCTGCTGTGGGGTGATACCGATGTGATTGGCCTGTTCGACGCCGAAACCGAGATGGATGTGGTGGTGGCAGGCCTGCAGCACCATCCACTACTGGGTGAAGGCTTCCACCATAAAATCGAGCAGATCGAAGATAAAGACTGGGAACGTGAGTGGATGGATAACTTCCACCCGATGCGTTTCGGTGAGCGCCTGTGGATCTGCCCGAGCTGGCGCGATGTGCCAGATCCCAATGCCGTGAATGTGATGCTGGACCCAGGTCTGGCATTTGGCACCGGTACGCACCCAACGACGGCGTTGTGCCTGGCGTGGCTGGATGGGTTAGATCTGCAGGGTAAAACCGTGATCGACTTCGGCTGCGGCTCCGGCATCCTGGCGATTGCCGCGCTGAAACTGGGCGCGGCGCAGGCCATCGGCATTGATATCGATCCTCAGGCGATCCAGGCCAGCCGTGATAACGCTGAACGTAATGGCGTTTCGGATCGTCTGTCGCTGTATCTGCCACAGCAGCAACCGGACAATCTGTCGGCGGATGTGGTTGTCGCCAATATCCTTGCCGGCCCGCTGCGTGAGCTGGCACCGCTGATTGGCGTGCTGCCGAAGCAGGGTGGTCACCTGGGTCTCTCCGGTGTACTGGCCAGCCAGGCGGAAAGCGTATGTGAAGCCTATGCGGATAAATTCACCCTCGATCCGGTTGCGGAAAAAGAGGAGTGGTGCCGCATTACCGGTATCCGCAAGTAACAGAGATCGGTGGGCTAAGAAAGCGCTTCTTAGCCCAGGGTAAAGCAGGTAATCAGAGAGGGTTGTGAAGTCGCACGACTGTTGCTTTTTTACACTACCACAACCCCCTCTCGCTGCCCGGATATCATGTTTATCGCGCTTTACGGCGTGATTTATGTTGTTATCTGGCTCACAAAAAAAGAAAAAACTTTGTACACAATTTCGTCTTTATTTTTTAACTTGTTGTATGTAAAAGGAAAATATTAGTCAGCTAACCTCCTGAGCACTATTCCCTGCACATTCTCAGCGAATTGTTCAAAGTTTGGCCTTTCATCTTCGTTAAAAAATGCGTAATATACGCCGCCTTGCGAACATATATGGTCACTTCTTTTTCATGCGCATAGGACAACACCAGCTCCGTAATCGACTGATCGCCGCGCCAATGGCCGGGATTACCGACAGACCTTTCAGGACACTCTGTCACGAGATGGGAGCCGGGATGACCGTGTCGGAGATGTTATCGTCAAACCCTGAAGTCTGGGCCAGCGATAAGTCCCGTTTGCGTATGGTACACAGTGATGAGCCCGGGATCCGCACCGTGCAAATAGCCGGATGCGACCCTGATGAGATGGCAGAAGCCGCGCGTTTTAATGCGCAGTCTGGCGCGCAAATCATCGATATCAACATGGGCTGTCCGGCCAAAAAAGTGAATCGCAAGATGGCGGGATCGGCATTGTTGCAATACCCTGAGTTGGTACAGTCCATCCTCTCAGCGGTAGTGAATGCTGTAGACGTTCCCGTGATCTTAAAGATTCGCACCGGCTGGGATACAGATAATCGCAATTGCGTAGAGATTGCCCAATTGGCTGAACGTTGTGGTATTCAGGCCCTGACAATACATGGACGCACACGCGCCTGTTTGTTCAACGGCAATGCTGAATATGACAGCATTCGGACAGTTAAGCAGAACGTTTCCATTCCGGTTATCGCGAATGGAGACATTACTGACCCGCATAAAGCCAGAGCGGTGCTCGACTATACGGGGGCTGATGCCCTGATGATAGGCCGCGCTGCTCAGGGAAGACCGTGGATCTTCCGGGAAATCCAGCATTATCTGGACACAGGGGAGCTGCTGCCACCCATGCCACTGGCAGAGGTGAAGCACTTGCTCATCGGACACATACGGGAACTGCACGACTTTTATGGTGCGCGCAAGGGATACCGTATTGCCCGGAAGCACGTGTCCTGGTATCTCCAGGAGCACGCCCCGAACGACCAGTTTCGGCGCACATTCAACGCCATTGAGGATGCCAGCGAACAGCTGGAGGCGTTGGAGGCATACTTCGAAAAACTTGCCTAATAGAAATAAAGAGCTGACAGAACTATGTTCGAACAACGCGTAAATTCTGACGTACTGACCGTATCTACCGTAAACTCACAGGATCAGGTTACCCAAAAGCCTCTGCGTGATTCGGTCAAACAGGCACTGAAGAACTATTTTGCTCAACTGAATGGTCAGGATGTGAATGACCTGTATGAGCTGGTACTGGCTGAAGTAGAACAGCCTCTGTTGGACATGGTGATGCAGTACACCCGTGGCAACCAGACCCGTGCAGCACTGATGATGGGTATCAACCGCGGTACACTGCGTAAGAAACTGAAAAAATACGGCATGAACTGATTTTATCAGTAACCCTGCCGGATAAGGGCGCCACTGTCTGCAGACAGCGCGCCCTTTTCTTTTTCCCTCCCGCCCTGCCTCTCTTTATGCTGCGGTCAGCCGCAGGTTCAGCCAGCACTGGTTTCTGCGCCTGTCGATGATAAAAAATAACCAGTTCCGCTAATCTTTTTCATCATCAAGCCATAAAAAAAGCGCATAATAGCGGCTTAAAGCAAGGCGTGACTGCTCAGGATTGCGCCTTTTTTATGCCTGTCTGCCGTCGGATATTGCTGAAAGTGTAAAAAAACAGCAAAATCGCCAACTTTCAGGCTTCAGGGATGTCAGACGTTCTGAACCAGGACCATGGAATACTGTTCCCTCCTCCCGGGGTAACACGATTTATACGCAATATATTGATAGCAAAGATAACGAGAACATGATGAAAAAAGCAAAAGTGTCACCGGTGTTCACGCGCGATCTGCTCCATCCGCGCTACTGGCTGACCTGGGCGGGATTAGGCCTGCTTTTCCTTCTGGTCCAGTTGCCTTTTCCACTACTGGAAAAACTGGGTACCTGGATGGGACGCACCTCAATGCGTTTTCTGCCGCGCCGGGTCAGGATCGCCCGCCGCAATCTGCAACTCTGCTTCCCTGATTTGCCACAGGATGTGCTGGAACAGCGCATTATCAGTAATTTCGAATCGCTGGGAATGGGATTACTGGAAACTGGTATGGCCTGGTTCTGGCCGGAGCGCCGCGTTAAGCGCTGGTTTACCGTTAATGGTCTGCATAATCTGCAGCAGGCGAAAAAAGACCAGCGTGGCGTGCTGATTATTGGTGTTCATTTTATGTCGCTGGAACTCGGTGGCCGCACCATGGGGATCTGTCAGCCAATGATGGCCATGTACCGCCCGCATAATAATAAGCTGATGGAGTGGGTGCAGACCAAAGGGCGTATGCGCTCCAATAAAGCGATGATCAACCGCCGTGACTTGCGTGGGATGGTCGGTGCGCTGAAAAAAGGCGAAGCGGTATGGTTCGCACCGGACCAGGATTACGGCCCGAAAGGCAGTGTGTTCGCGCCACTGTTTGCCGTTCCCCAGGCCGCAACGACCAGCGGAACCTATATGCTGGCACGCATGGCGAAACCGGCCATGGTCACCGTAGTGCTGATTCGCAAAGAAGACGGCAGTGGTTACGAACTGGTGATCCAGCCAGAGCTGCAGGGCTACCCGTTAGAAGATGAACAACAGGCCGCCGCGTGGATGAATAAAGTGATTGAGCGTGAAATCATGCGCGCGCCAAACCAGTATATGTGGCTGCACCGCCGCTTTAAAACCCGGCCAGCAGGCGCTGCTTCCCTCTATTAATCCCCCCGCTTTTCTGCCAGCCCGTGAAGTAAAACTCGCGGGCTTTTTACTTTCCCCCCGTAATAATTGCGGGTGCGGTCACATTGCTTCGCGATAGTGAAACTATTTGCACTATTTATGATCGGCTCGACTGGCTTTGCCTCAGTTTGGTGCGCGATTATTAGGCAAACTTTCTTTGCCAACCCGATTATTAACATCTCTTTTCACAGAATTCAGGACCCTGCAATTCTGGCATTACCTTTGCAAAGTCGTGAATGGCTATACGCCGCAGACAGGAAAAAGTGCACTACAACAAAGCGCACTATCTATAAAAAAACAATCACGCCACACAGGATGCTTTATGAACAAGATGATGCTTTCCACTCTGGTTGCCACTGCAGCACTGTTCGCAGTCGCTAATCAGGCTCATGCGGGTACCACACTGGACGCCATTAAAAAGAAAGGTTTTGTGCAGTGCGGTATTAGCGACGGTTTGCCAGGCTTCTCTTATGCAGATGCCAGCGGTAAATTTACCGGTCTGGATGTAGACATTTGTCGCGCAACAGCTGCAGCCGTCTTCGGCGATGCCAGCAAAGTAAAATACACCCCACTGACCGCGAAAGAGCGTTTCACTGCGCTGCAGTCCGGTGAAGTGGACATCCTCTCTCGTAACACCACCTGGACCTCCTCACGCGACGGCGGCATGGGCTTTATGTTTTCCGGTGTTAACTACTACGACGGTATCGGCTTCCTGACTCACCACACGACCGATCTGAAGAGCGCGAAAGAGCTGGATGGCGCAACCGTTTGTATTCAGGCCGGTACTGATACCGAACTGAACGTGGCTGACTACTTCAAAGCCAACAAAATGCAGTATACCCCGGTAACGTTCGACCGCTCTGACGAATCCGCGAAAGCGCTGGACAGCGGCCGTTGCGATACGCTGGCTTCCGACCAGTCTCAGCTGTATGCGCTGCGCATTAAACTGGGCAAACCAAACGAATTTACCGTACTGCCGGAAGTGATCTCGAAAGAGCCGCTGGGTCCGGTGGTGCGTCGCGGTGATGATGACTGGTTCACCATTGTGAAATGGTCATTTAACGCCATGCTGAATGCTGAAGAGATGGGTATTACCTCGAAAAACGTTGATCAGCTGGCCGCTAAACCGACCACGCCTGATATGGCTCACCTGTTAGGCGCTGAAGGTGACTTCGGTAAAGATCTGAAGCTCGACAACAAATGGGCTTACAACATCATCAAACAGGTTGGTAATTATCAGGAAAGCTTTGACCGTAACGTCGGTAAAGACAGTGCGCTGAAAATCGCACGTGGTCAGAACGCCCTGTGGAAAGATGGTGGTCTGCAATACGCTCCTCCAGTGCGCTAATTCCTACCGTATAACGGGGCGCCGCACGAGCGGCGCCCACGTCAGAGTTTTCGTTACTGAGGTTTCAACATGTCTCAACGCCCAACCGTCAAAAGGGATTTTTCATTCAGCAATCCTGCGGTGCGCGCATGGCTGTATCAGATTATCGCGATCGCCGCGGTTTTCATTATTGTCGGTTACCTGATCCACAATACGATAATTAACCTTGCCAGCCGTGGTATCACCTCCGGCTTTGACTTTCTTGACCGCAGCGCCGGTTTTGGTATCGTCCAGCACCTGATTGATTATTCAGAAGGGGATACCTATGCACGCGTGTTTCTGGTCGGCCTGACCAATACGCTGCTGGTTTCTGCGCTCTGTATCGTTTTTGCTTCTGTCCTTGGCTTTGTTATCGGTCTGGCGCGCCTGTCAGATAACTGGCTGTTGCGGAAAATATCCAATATCTATATCGAAATCTTCCGTAATATCCCGCCATTACTGCAGATCTTCTTCTGGTATTTTGCCGTATTACGCAACCTGCCTGGACCACGTGATGCACTGAATGCCTTCGATATCGCTTTTGTCAGCAACCGTGGCCTCTATATCCCGTGGCCGGAATATGCACCGGGTACCGTGCCGTTCCTGGTCGCGCTGCTGCTGGCTGTTATCGCCAGCGTGGCTCTGTTCCGCTTCAACCGGACACACCAGTTAAAAACCGGTCAGCTGCGTCGTACCTGGCCCATCGCACTGGCGCTGCTGATTGGGCTGCCACTGCTGGCAAACCTGTTCTTCGGCGTGGCAACGCACTGGGATGTCCCTGAACTGCGTGGCTTCAACTTCCGTGGCGGTTTCGCCCTGATCCCAGAGCTGGCGGCGTTAACCCTCGCGCTGTCGATTTATACCTCGTCGTTTATCGCCGAAGTGATTCGCTCGGGTATTCAGTCGGTCCCACATGGTCAGCATGAAGCCGCACGCTCGCTGGGATTGCCGAATCCGGTCACACTGCGCCAGGTCATCATCCCACAGGCGATGCGCGTG
Organism: Erwinia sp. V71; assembly: GCF_965644245.1. NCBI lineage: Bacteria > Pseudomonadati > Pseudomonadota > Gammaproteobacteria > Enterobacterales > Erwiniaceae > Erwinia > Erwinia sp. V71. The sequence continues at coordinate 2,729 of NZ_CBFFRK010000002.1, read as the reverse complement.
ATTATTCCACCGCTGACCAGCCAGTACCTGAATATCGTGAAAAACTCCTCGCTGGCAGCCGCGATTGGTTATCCGGATATGGTATCGCTGTTTGCCGGAACCGTGCTGAATCAGACCGGTCAGGCTATTGAGACGATTGCCATCACCATGGCGGTCTACCTGATTATTAGCCTGTCGATTTCGCTGTTAATGAATATCTACAACCGCAAAATCGCGCTGGTTGAGCGTTAAGAGAACGGTAATTTTATGACGATAAGTACACACGAAACCGCCCCGGCCAGCACCAACGCCTTCGCGCGTGCAGTGCTCTGGGCACGAAAAAATCTGTTCTCCAGCTGGTTTAACTCCGTGCTGACACTGCTGTGCCTGTGGATTATCTGCACCGCAATTCCACCGGCACTCAACTGGCTGATCTTTCAGGCTAACTGGCAGGGGGAAACCCGCGCAGACTGCACTAAAGAAGGCGCCTGCTGGGTGTTTATCCATGCCCGCTTTGGCCAGTTTATGTATGGGCTTTACCCCCATGAACTGCGCTGGCGCATTAACCTGGCGCTGGTGATTGGCCTGCTGTCGATCATTCCGATGTTTATCAAAAGTATGCCGCGTCGTGGCCGCTATATCGCCGTCTGGGCGGTGGCCTATCCGATCACGGTATGGCTGCTGCTGTATGGTGGTTATTTTGGCCTGGAGCGGGTGGAAACCCGCCAGTGGGGTGGTCTGACGCTGACGCTGATTATCGCGTCCGTGGGGATTGCCGGCGCACTGCCGTTAGGCATCCTGCTGGCACTGGGGCGCCGCTCACGCATGCCGGTGCTGCGTTCGCTGTCAGTCATCTTTATTGAGTTCTGGCGCGGCGTACCGCTGATCACCGTTCTGTTTATGTCTTCGGTGATGTTACCGCTGTTTATGGCGGAAGGCACCACCATCGACAAACTGGTGCGCGCGCTGGTCGGGGTGATCCTGTTCCAGTCAGCCTATGTAGCAGAAGTGGTGCGTGGCGGCCTGCAGGCGCTGCCGAAAGGGCAATATGAAGCCGCGGAATCACTGGCACTGGGCTACTGGAAAACGCAGTTCCTGGTGATCCTGCCGCAGGCGCTGAAACTGGTCATTCCGGGGCTGGTGAATACCATCATCGCCCTGTTTAAAGATACCAGTCTGGTGATCATCATTGGTTTGTTTGATTTGTTCAGTAGTGTGCAGCAGGCAACCGTCGACCCCACCTGGCTGGGAATGTCGACCGAAGGTTATGTCTTTGCTGCACTGGTCTACTGGGTTTTCTGTTTTGGCATGTCGCGCTATAGCCAGCATCTGGAGAAGCGCTTCCACACCGGGCGTACACCGCACTGAGGTTTAAAATGACGCAATCTGTAATGAATTCTGACGACGCGATGATGATTACGCTCGAAAATGTCAACAAATGGTACGGGCAGTTCCATGTGCTGAAAGATATCAACCTGAAGGTGAAACCGCGCGAGCGCATCGTGTTATGCGGCCCATCCGGTTCGGGCAAATCCACCACCATCCGCTGTATTAACCATCTTGAAGAGCATCAGCAGGGGCGGATTATTGTCGATGGTACACTGCTGAATGATGACCTGCGCAATATCGAACGCGTGCGTACTGAAGTCGGCATGGTGTTCCAGCACTTTAACCTGTTCCCGCACCTGACAGTGCTGCAGAACTGTACGCTGGCACCGATTTGGGTGCGGAAATCCTCGAAGAAAGAGGCCGAGGAACTGGCAATGCACTACCTGCAGCGTGTGCGCATTGCTGAACATGCACATAAATTCCCGGGTCAGCTGTCCGGTGGACAGCAGCAGCGTGTCGCCATTGCTCGTTCACTGTGTATGAAACCGAAAATCATGCTGTTTGATGAGCCAACCTCGGCACTCGATCCGGAAATGGTGAAAGAAGTGCTGGATACCATGATTGGCCTGGCAGAAGATGGTATGACCATGCTGTGCGTAACCCATGAAATGGGCTTTGCCCGTACCGTGGCCGACCGGGTGATCTTTATGGATCGCGGTGAGATCGTCGAGGAGGCGCCACCGCAGGAGTTCTTCTCTAATCCTAAGTCTGAACGTACCCGTGCGTTTCTGTCGCAGGTTATTCACTAATCCTCTTAGCCCCGCCTGGCGGGGCTTTTTCTTCATCTTACCCGCTTCTCTCCTGCCACTTTCTGGCAGTCATGCCTGCTACGCTGCTCGTGAACATTCATCACTGGAGTCAGCACTATGCTTAATCCCAATTTGATCCTGCTTTACGTGGCAGATCCCTTACGCAGCAGCGAGTTTTACCAGCAATTACTTGGCTGTGCACCTGATGTGGCGCTACCAACATGGGCAGCCTTCTCCTTCGATAATGGACTGAATCTGGGGCTATGGTCGACCAGCGCGCGAGACTTTGTGTCGACAGGAAATGGCCACCGTGCAGAACTTTCTTTTATGGTGGCAGATGCAACGCGGGTTGAAGCACTCTATCAGCAGTGGCTGGCGCAGGACGTCACCATTGAACAGCCCCCATTTGATGCTGTGTTTGGCCGCACTTTTGTCGCACTGGACCCTGATGGTCACCGGTTACGTGTTTGCACGCCCGATGACTGATCCCTCCAAACGCAAAAAACCCCCAGCTTTCGCTAAGGGTTTTCGCTTGTTTGATGCCTGGCAGTTCCCTACTCTCGCATGGGGAGACCCCACACTACCATCGGCGCTACGGCGTTTCACTTCTGA